>JAFLCC010000001.1:300000-387892 GCA_017302835.1 Deltaproteobacteria bacterium
GAATAGAAATTGAGAATGAATTTCATATAAGTTATCAGTCTAAAATGGTGGCAAATAAGCCTGTGCAGTTTTTAGATATCTATCAGTTAAATTTAGGGGCGATTATTCAATTTGATAAGGATCTAAAGTTCTTTTTATCTATGGAAAAAAATCTAGATGGTAATAGTTTGAAGCTCGTACCCTATCTTAGTTTAAACACTCAAAATTTGTATTTAGTTGGAAAATTAGAAGTAAATCCAAAAGGGAAATTTATAGTTAGAATTTGTAACAACTATAGCGAATCAAATGACTATTGTGATCCCAAAAGACTATCTATCATGCTGAGTAATCAAACGTTTAATACAATTAAAAAGCTAGAACTAGGAAAAATCACTTTGAATTTTAATAATCTTGCGGGAAGTAACGGTTATCAATTTGAGGGAGTTTGCGAATCTTTTGAGGAAAAATATGATAAAGAAACAGCCTCAAAAATCATGGCGGCAAAAGATTGTCGTTTTGGGGGGTATTATAGTTTTAATCCCGAGATTGGTTTCAAAATTGAGTACACGTATAAAAATATTAAAAAACAACAATGAAAATAATGAGTTTAAAACTTTTTGTTGCGACTGCCTTTTTGGGAATTATAGGTTTTGCGGAACCCCCACCAGCGGCTTATTCTAAAGAGCCTTGGTTGTATTCAGTTTTTAAAAATATGGTTGTTGATTTAGATTTAATGTTTAAGGAAATGGGATTGGAAATTTATTCTTGTCAGTTAATTCAAACCAACACAATGAATATCATTTCAAGTTATGCTTCTTTAACCAATTGTTTGGGTGACTCGATCAAAAATACATTTAAGACAAAGGACAGAACAAAAATTAAAGTATGGGTTTTAAATGAAAAAGGCGAATACTTGCCCCCTTTGAACCTGGAATGGAAAAACTCGCAAAAAGGTTGGTGGTCTTTAATTTACGAGTTTGCTTATTTAGCGAATGAAGATTTTTTTAAACATTTTTCTCATGATTCAAGAACGCAGGGTGCTCATGGCTCCCAAAAAGAAGGTCCTTGTAGAATAAATTCTTCAGACTTCTTAGAAAAAGATATGGGAAATATTGTAGGGGAATTGCAGATAACAACGGCAGAGCCATGGGCCCTGAGTGATTATTTTGATTTGTCAGGACTCAAAACAATTCCTGGATTGAAGAATGCCAGCAAGGCTGAAATCAAAGTCACCACCCCCGAATATATTAATGGTAAAAGAATTTATGAAGCTCGAATGACTATTCAGAACACCTACGAGGTGAGTCGCGAAAATAAATTTATTAATTTAAAAATTAGATCAGATTTTAATATCGTCTCGCAACGAGATTCTTGTGTGAACTATTTATTTTATTTTATAAATCAACAAAGGGGTTTGCCATGAATCAGAAAGCGAGATTGATGGATTTCAGGATGGTTAGTTTTATCAGCCTGATCTGCATGATTAGTGCAGTTTCTTTTCAAGCCTTTTCACTGGAGTATGGTTGCACCTTACAGCCCAACGAGCTTAATAATTTTGGAACGAAGTTGGTTCAATCTATTCAAGAGTCAAAACAATCCCTGCCTGATAATATAGAGATCAATACAGAAATTGAAGGAGTTTATAGTACAACTTCAGAAAGCAAAACCACAGCCTCTTTTGAGGGGTTTTTCAGGCCAGCGGAAAGTGATTTTTTATCGATTGTTCCAGAAATTCCTGTGCTGGGTTTTGATATTGATAAGGACCGAATTGTTGTTTATGCTTGCGCCCATATAGATATTGATCCTAAAAAATCTCATTTAACGATCTATTTTCTTCGGGGATATCACCTAGATCCGATTTCTTTTAGTAATTTTATTGGAAATGTATTATTTAGTCCGAGCATGGAAGTAAGACCTATCCCAGCAAGTATATTAGGAATCAGCAAAATCAAGAAATTCTTTTTGCAAATTTTTAGATTTATTCCTTTTTCAAGTTTTCCATTTGATGCACTTGGATTGGTCCAAACTTTTTTTGCAAAAATATTTGGAGATGTCACTGGGTTTGGAGTTGAAAGAGTTGAAGTGACCCAAGACTATGTCAAGGTATCATCGGGTGTCGATTTAAAATCACCAAGAGAGGCTTTGTATCGAAAAACCTTTAACTTGAAAAAACCAAGATTAGGACCTGGGATTGACAATCCATAGAAAAAACTGGAAAACCTTTTGTTATGAATCAAATTAAACACAAAATACTAATGATTTCAAAAGCTCTGCATTCAAGGAATTTACTTGCTGCGGCTGATGGGAACATTAGTTTTCGTCAGAGTGACGAAGAAATTTGGATCACTCCAACAGGACAAACCAAGGCCTTTATTTCTGAAGGCGAACTTGCAAAAATCAATATTAAAAATGAAGTTTTGTTTGGTAAACCATCGAGTGAAAGATTAATGCATCTTGAAATTTATAAAAAATGTCACCAAGCGAAGGCTGTGGTTCATGCTCATCCTCCAACAGCGATTGCCTGGTCATTGGCATTTCCAAAACTGAAAGAACTTCCGTATCATTCTTTGCCAGAGGCTATCTTGGCAGCTGGAATCATTCCGATCGTTGAGTATGCACGTCCAGGAACAGAAGCCATGGGAAAAAATCTAGGGCCCTATTTGCCGGAGCATCGACTTTTAATTCTGGCTCGTCACGGGGCTGTTTGTTGGGGTGAAGATTTGGATGAGGCCTATCGAGGGCTCGAGCGAGTGGAACATGTATGCCAAATATTAAAATCAGCCCACGAGCTAAGATTATCTCGGGAGGCAGAGCTTGATCAGGACACCGATCTTGAGTTGTCCAAAGATGAAATACTAGCCCTTTTTGAATTACGAAAAGAAATTGGACCCAAGATTTTATGAGTCAGTATTCAAATGACAGGCTAGAAACCATAGCTATCAAGTGGAACCCAACAGAAATGTGGGCCTTAGATCAAACTCAGTTGCCAGAAAAGGAAGTTTGGCTTGAGTTAAGGTCCTTAGAGGATTTCATAAAGGCGATAAAAAATTTGAGCATTCGAGGGGCACCTCTTATAGGAGTGACGGCGGCCTTATTTTTAGCTAAATTAGCAAAGGCCAATTTCGACAAAGATAGATTAGTTTCAGAGGCCCTTGAGATTCGCAAAGCACGACCTACCGCAGTTAATCTAATGGTTTGTATAGATCGCATGATTCAGGCCATTCATCATTCTGAAAGCGCTGATGATATTTTGAGAGAAGCTAAGAGTATTTTTTACGAGGACCAAGCCCTTTGTTTGCGAATTTCAGAAAATGGTTCCAAACTGATTCAAGATGGTGACGCCGTTGTCACACATTGTAACACCGGGGCCTTGGCGACGGCTGGTATGGGAACAGCTCTGGGCGTTTTAAAACAGGCATTTAAATCAGAAAACAAAAAGATTCATGTTTATGTTGATGAGACGAGGCCCCTTTTACAGGGTGGTCGCCTCACAGCCTGGGAGCTCGAGAAATTAGAAATTCCCTACACTCTCATTACGGATTCCATGGCCGGCTTTTTAATGAAGAATAAAAAAATTCAAAAAGCCATTGTGGGCTGTGATCGAATTGCTTTGAACGGGGATTTTGCTAATAAAATTGGAACTTATTCCCTAGCGGTCAATTGTTATTATCATCAAATTCCTTTTTATGTGGCGGGTCCTTATACGACCATCGATTTTAATTGTCTTACCGGGGATCAAATACCTATTGAGGAAAGACAGAGGGAAGAAATTTTAGGATTCAAACAAAATGAGCAGCAAATGATTTGGGCTCCCAGAAATGCAAAGGTCTATAATCCTTCATTTGATATCACCTCGGCCAAACTTGTTTCTGCATGGATTTTAGATTCAAATATTTACACACAAGATAATATTCACACCTTGGAGAAAACATGCTAGCGATAATTGGCGGATCTGGTTTTGAAAATTTTGAAGATTTTATTTCCTTAGAAAAACTAGAAAGAGAAACACCCTTCGGATTAGCTTCTTCGGGTCTTAAAAAGGTCAAAATTCAAGATGAAGAATGTCTTTTTCTTTCTCGGCATGGTGAACATCATGAACATTTACCTAGCGAAGTTAATTATGCAGCAAATATTTATGCCTTAAAAAAACAAGGTGCTAAGGCCATCGTTTCATTTTCTGCAGTGGGTAGTCTGAAAAAAGAATTTAAACCTGGCCATTTGGTCGTTCCCAATCAATACATTGACAGAACCAAAGCGCATCGAAGAGCTAGTTTTTTGGGAAACGGTTTGATTGGGCATGTATCACTAGCAAAACCAACTTGTGAAGTGATGAATAGAAAATTACAAGAATTACAAGCGACATTTAAATTTGAATCCCATTTTGGTGCTACTTATGTTTGTATAGAGGGGCCGTATTTTTCAACTCAAGCAGAATCAAAGTCCTATCAGCAAATAGGAGCTGATATTATAGGCATGACAAATTTTCCGGAGTATGCCTTGGCCCGTGAGGCAGGCTTGCCTTATTTACCCTGCTGTTGGGTAACTGATTTTGATTGTTGGGATGACAGCATTCCCCATGTCACGGTTCAAGAAGTAATTAAAGTGATGAAACAGAATAATTTAAAAGCCTTCGAAATTTTAAGAAAATTAGTGACTTTAAAAAGCAAACTGTGGGAAGGATCTAACTGTATCGATTCTGGTCTTAGAACGGGTTTATTTATGCCAGAAAAGCTAATTCCTCTTGATAAAAAAAATTGGCTATCTATCTTGAGAGATTAGAATTACAATCTTTAGTTAAGTTAAAATTGTAGTGTCTAAATATATTGTATCTAAGTTATTAGGAATTATAGGCATTATAGGAACTATAGAAATTATTAGGAATTATAGGAATACAGATGGATCTTAAAAAATACGATTTACCGGTGGCATTGTTTTTAATTTTAAATCCTCTTTTGGGATTTTCTTTATTTTTTGTTTATATTTTTTATTTTGATGTTCCCATGAGCCTTTGGATCTTATTTTTAATTTTTTGCGCGGCTACGAATTTAAGTATCACAGCTGGTTATCATCGATTATTTGCCCACAGAAGTTATGAAATTAATAACTTTGCAAAATTTTTATTATTACTGGTAGGATCTTCTGCGTTTCAAGGGTCAGCGTTAAAATGGTCATCAGACCACCGACGCCATCATCAATTTATCGATACAGAAAAAGATCCGTATTCTATCGAAAAGGGCTTTTGGCATGCTCACATGGGATGGTTATTCTATAAATCAACGGTTGATTTAAAAATTAAAGCTCCTGATTTGGAAAAGGATCTTTTAGTAATGAATCAACATCAGTACTATTTAATTTGGTCTATCTTATCGGGTTTTATTTTTCCTCTTTTTGTGGGAGCTTTATTGGGAGTGCCTTTCGCAGGGCTAATCATTTTGGGCTCTTTAAGGATTTTCTTTACACAGCAGAGCACTTTTTTTGTAAATTCGTTATGCCATACCTTAGGGAAACAAACCTATTCTAAAGAAATTTCGGCTCGGGATAGTTTTATTGTGGCGCTATTAACTCATGGTGAAGGCTATCATAATTTTCATCATCAATTTCAGTATGACTACAGAAATGGGATTCGGTGGTATCATTGGGATCCGACTAAATGGGTGATACTATCATTAAAGTGGACTGGGTTCGCCAAGAAACTTAAAATAATTCCGGCACAAGAAATTTTAAAGGCTAAACTAAATGCGGAAGCAAAATGGCTAGAAACCAAAGGGTTTTCCAGGGATAAAATTGAAAACTTAAAGATAAAAATTCTAGAAGCACAAACTCAGTTTGCACTCTTAAGACAAGAATATAAGAAAATGAAGATGAAATCTTCTGATAAAATCAATGATCTTAAGTTAACCTCCACCGAAAGGCTCAATGAGGTTAAGCTGCAAATTGCAGAACTTAAAATAAATATTCTTCGAGCCAAGGCTGATTTCAAATTTTCTATGAAACAGTGGAATGTCCAAGTTTCACTCTACAGGTAAGATATTGAGATCTTTTTGTCTTATTTTTCTTAGCTCCAGAGGGATGGATTCTAAGATCGATTCCCCTAGGGCTTCGATCAAAGGCATTTTATAGTGTTCTCTTCGATAAACAAGACCAATTTCTCTGGCCGGAATGGGTCTTTCAAAGGGCAAAGAGATCGTTCTGCTTCCTAGATTTTCATTAGCCAGACTTGGAATCAAGGTGTAGCCACCATAAGAATATATGAGGTTTTTGATTGTTTCTAAGCTGCCACTTTCAAATTTATATTTTCGATTTAATGAAGGATCTTTTTTAAGTGAGCAGATATCAAGAACTTGATTTCTAAGGCAATGGCCCTCTTCTAAAAGCCAAATGTCATTAAATTTTAAGGAAGAATATTTGATCTTTTTCAGCTCCGCAAGCTCGTGATCCTTTCGGCACAAAACATAAAAAGGCTCAAAAAATAAGGGATACTCAAAAATTCTTGAAATCTTTAAAGGTGTTGCTAACAGCCCAACATCAATGTCATCGGAATCAAGAGATTCAATAATTTTATGAGTTTGTAGTTCAAATATTTTTAAAGCCAGCTCGGGATATTTTTTTTCAAGAACGGGTAAAAGGCGAGGTAAAACATAAGGGGCAATCGTTGGAATAACTCCAATAACCAGCTCTCCTTGAATTTTATCAGAGATCGCAGTGTTAATAAGAGAATCTATTTTTTTTACCTCGGAAAGGATCAATTTAATTTGTTCAATTATTTTTTTTCCCGTCTCGGTAAGTAAAACAGGTTTTTTTGACCGATCAAAAATAATAATGCCTAGCGTATCTTCAAGCTTGTGAATTTGCATACTCAAGGTTGGTTGAGTCACATGACAGGATTCGGCAGCCTTGCCAAAATGACCAAGCTTATGAACAGCAAGGACATATTCTAATTGGGTTAAAGAAAAATTTAGATTTACTAACATAGCAGCCTATATATCATTTAAACCAAATAATAGATAAAATCTATCAAATAAAATATATTATCGATTTTACAAACTTGATCATCAGATCTATTATGGGCTTAGATGTGCGCTGTGGCGCAAAGCCTCAATAAACCATCAGGGGTTACGTGTGTATCTCCTGATTAAACCAAAGTAAAAAAGGAGACGTTTATGCAAACGCTAATAAATACAAAGGTGACTGACTTTAAAGTTCAGGCCTATCATAATGATAGTTTTAAGACGGTAACTCAAAATGAGTTGAATGGGAAATGGTCTATTTTCTTTTTCTATCCAGCAGATTTTACATTTGTATGCCCTACAGAATTAGGGGATATGGCTGATAAATATCCTGAATTTCAAAAAATGGGAGTTGAAGTTTATTCCGTAAGCACAGACACTCATTTCGTTCATAAAGCTTGGCATGATGCCTCTGAAACAATTAAGAAAATAAAGTATCCAATGCTTGCAGATCCTACGGGGCATTTGTCTAGAGCTTTTGGAGTTCATATTGAAGAAGCAGGGATGGCATATCGTGGGACATTCTTAGTTAATCCAGAAGGTCAGATTAAGTTAGCCGAAGTGAATGACAACGGTATAGGAAGAAATGCTGATGAATTATTAAGAAAAGTGCAAGCGGCTCAATTTATTGCCAAACATCCAAACGAAGTATGTCCGGCAAAATGGAAGCCAGGTGGCGAGACCCTAAAGCCCGGCTTGAATCTTGTTGGTAAAATTTAAGAAAAATAAATTATTTTGTGAAATGAAAAACTCAGCTGGGGGTTGCGATTTAAACCCCTACTGAGTTTTTCAAAAAAATTAAAGCAATTTATAGAAATTCAAGTAATTAATAGAAAATTAAGTAATAAAAAGAAATTGGAATTCCCAAAGGACAGGAGGATTGTATGCTTGATCAAGAAATAAAAGAGCAGCTAAAAAATGCTTTCGCTCAACTAGAAAATAATATTGATTTAGTCTATACTCCATCGTTGAACTCAGATCAAAGCACACTTTTAGAACTACTGAATGAAGTGGCAACAACAAGTAAAAAAATAAAAGTCATTAGCAGTTTACAGCCACTGACGGATGTTCCTCCTCAATTTAAAATTTATTATCAGGGGAAGGCTACGGGTGTTTCATTCAAGGGAATTCCGACAGGACATGAATTTACTTCTTTAATCGTGGCTATCTTGAACGCAGATGGTAAAGGTAAAATGCCAGATGCATCGATGATTCAAAGAATTAAGAACTTAAAAGGGCCGATTCATCTTCGAACCTATATCTCTCTAACGTGTGAGAATTGTCCCGACGTGGTTCAAGCCTTGAATCTAATGTCATTTTTGCATGTCGATTTTAAACATGAAATGATTGATGGCGCTTTTGTGCAAAGTGAAATAGAGCAATTGGGCATTCAAGGAGTCCCAAGCGTTTTTGTAGACTCTCAGTTTATTCATTCAGGGAAAATTCAATTTTTAGATTTACTTAAAAAATTAGAAGAAACTTTTGGTAGCGAAGTAAAGCAAAATATAAATCAAATTCAAGATTTGGGCTTATATGATGTTGTCGTCATTGGCGGAGGACCCGCAGGTGCTTCGGCTGCGATATACAGCGTGAGAAAGGGACTCAAGACGGCTTTAATTGCAGAAAAAATTGGTGGCCAAGTTCAAGATACCAAAGGAATTGAAAATTTAATTTCAGTTGTTTACACGGAAGGACCCCAGCTGGCCGCGCAGCTTCAACAGCATCTAAATCATTATCCGGTTCAAGTGTTAGAACATCGACGTGTTGAAAAACTAGATAAAGATACAAAGACGATTTATTTAGAGGGCGGAGAAAAAATAAAAGCTCAATCGATAATTATTACTACGGGGGCTAAGTGGCGTGAATTAGGTATTCCTGGAGAAAAAGAATATCTTGGAAGGGGTGTAGCCTATTGCCCTCATTGCGATGGTCCTTTTTACAAAGGAAAGAAAGTCGCTGTTATCGGGGGTGGAAACTCGGGGGTTGAGGCGGCAATAGATTTAGCTGGAATTGTGAAAGAAGTCGTATTGTTTGAATTTAATGATGTATTAAAATCAGATCAAATTTTAGTTGATAAGTTAAAATCGCTATCTAATGTTTCGATTGTTACCTCGGCTAAAACACAAAAGATTCACGGAGATGGGCAAAAAGTCCTAAGACTTGAGTACCAAGACCGGCTTACAGAAAAAGAGATTCAATGTGAGCTTGATGGGATCTTTGTTCAAATAGGATTATTACCCAACAGTCAATTTTTGAAAGATTCCGTCGAGCTAACAAAATTTGGGGAAATTATTGTGGATAACAAAGGAAGAACTTCAATACCCGGAATCTATGCGGCTGGGGATGTCACAACAGCGCCGTATAAACAAATCATTATTGCCATGGGTGATGGAGCCAAAGCGGCATTAGCAGCCTTTGAAGATCGAATGTTCCATTAAGGCCCTTGATCTCATCCCTTGAGACATGATAGCCTTTCTCAGAAAATTAAGAGGAGAGAATATGAAAAAAATTATTTTAATTGCAACAGGCTTGCTGTTTGTTCAATTGGCAGCTGCTGAAGATTTAAATTGTCAGATTTCTTTAAACACTAAACTTGTAGTCAATAAAAATATTAATTTGCCCATGACGAGATCTGTTTCCTTTGGAGAGGTAGAAGCTTTTCGTTTTAAAATCAATAATTTTGGAAATTCAAAATTTCAAATCGAAGTATTTGATGGAAATAATCCTTCTCGAGGCTACGCAGATGGAGTTTTAAGAAGCCCTTCAGACCAGATTAAGTGGTCTTTTTGGAGCAGAGAAATTCTATTAGAATCAGTTTGTACTTTATTAAAAAGGTAATTAAAGAAATTGCAAGATCCTATTTTAGATATAGCTCAAAATTTTTCCTTTGATTGGTACATTCTTATTCCAAGTATTTTATTTGGAATAATTGGAATGTATGTTTTTAAAAAAGGCCGAAGAATTGATAATAGAACGCAAATTATTATTGGCATAATTTTAATGATTTATCCTTATTTCGTTTCGGGATTGTGGCAAAATTGGCTCGTGGGATTTGCTTTTTGTGGAATTGCTTATCTAGAAAATAAAGGATTTTAGAAGATCCAAAAGGCCAAATGCCAAATGCCAAAGGATAGAAAATGAATAACTCATTTGGAGAGAACTTATGAATTCAATGGAAACACTCTTATCGGTACCTGTAGAGAAAAGGGACACTCCTTGGGAAATTGATTTTTTTAATATTTTTGTTAATTCTAAGTTAAATGTCCTTTCACCAGACCCTCAAGTTGGCCCTGATAATTGGCCTTATTTGATGACCGAGTGGACAACTGAATCAACGGAATCAGTTCAAAAAATAATTCATTGGCTGCACGATAAAGGAATCGGCTTGGTTGTCAATCCGACAAAGGATTATCCAGATTATGTTTTTTCCTACGGAATGATTTGGTCGTTTAAAGAAAGTGGATTTTTCTATAAAACAACAGATAATATTAAGAATGGGGTTCTGGAAATTAAGGAAAATTCAAATTGTTTTTATGGGGCCCCCAATGAGGAATATTTACCAAAGTATGCACGGCAAATTTTAAAGGATTTTTTTCGAGATCAAGGTTTATTGAATGTTAAAATACTCATGATTTCAACGGACAGTAAATTTTTTGATTTTGCTATTTCAATAGAAAGCCTAGGGAATCCACCCATCTCAGAACATGAAGGAATTGCCGAGGCCATCAGTTGGTTCTTGCCCCCTCACTATAGCATCTTACTCATCAGCCAAAACAACTTGCCACCATTTGTTGATTTATAAAAAGCAACCTATACTCTGCCGGTCTAAGGTTGAGTGTTCATATCTTCAAGGTCTACTTCGACTTCAAGTTCTTTCACAATTGGTTTCCAAATATAAACCTCTTTCACTTGCCCATGGTAACCCTTGTTCATGTAATCTATTAGCGTTGGATCTCCAGAAATAATAAAATTTCCATTTTTAAGTACGGTCAAATATCGATTCATCCCAATCATTTTATCTTGCAGTTTATGCGGAGTGAAGTCTCCAGTTCCATCTTTGGAGAGGATGTAAACTTTGGCCTGATTGTTATTTACAACTAAGTTTCCATTCGGAAGTTCACGCGCATTCCATACAAAGCCCCCTAGAAATATATTTTGTTGGTTGAGGTATTGATTTGTTTTTGGATCGAGTTCCCAAATACGAACATGACCATCATAGCCGGCGGTAGCTATGCGTCCATCTTTTAGAAGCTCAACGCTAGAAATCTTGCCGCTTCCAGGCGGGTTCTGAAATTTGTATTGGTACACATGAGTTTGCCGTTGCTGATCCCAGCGATAGTATTCGAGCCGGCCAGAGTAGTCCCCCGTCACGAAATCGTTGTTAGGAAAAACCGCAATGTCCATGATGCCAGCCGTACCTGGTTGAATGGCACCTTTGTGCTGTGTTGAGATGTAGGTGTATGTTCCTCCCTGGTTAGGTACCGACGATTCTGTAAATATAAGTAATTCCCCGTCATTGTCACCCAATATCGCGCGACCATTTGGTAACGCTTTTAGTGGCCCAACAAGAGTTCCTGGGAATACCACGGCTGTAGGCCGCACACTCGGATTCATTGGGATGAACATCATGGCATTTTTATTGTTGGTGGTTGTGTAGTATACAATTGTCCCACTGGTTAGTTCAGCGAAAGGCCCCTGAACAGAACCAGGAGTTTTTGATAAGTGACTGTAGTATTCGAATGAACCATTGGGTTTAGGTTTCAAGAATTCACTTTTACCATATCGAGTTTCTGCTAACAACCGTCCACTTTGCAATTCAAAAATTTGATCGGGATTTTGTTCAAAGAGATCTCCGATGTCGTGTACTGGTTCGTATAGCTCGGATTCGACTACTATTTTTTCAATGCGCTTTAGGGGAATTCTAGGTTTCGGTTTTTCTTCTTTCTCAATTTTAGGTTCTGGGCGATTTTGAATTTCTTTGATTTTTGCTTTTAAAATTCCATCAAATCCAGGGACTAGCTTTTTCAAGCTGCGCATTTCCACTTGAATGGATGGGTTCATAAAAATAGCAGTGATCGGCGTGCTGGTCGATTTCGCCATTTCGGCGATGCGTTCTGCTAAATTTTGGATCGCAGCTTCATTGGTTTGAGTCGCACCGAAGCGGTAGTAAGAGCGACAGCTATTCGCATGCACGACGTTTCCATTCCACAATAAGGTTGCGACAAGGATTATCGCTAGAGGCTTCATGGGTTCTCCTCGTCTAAAATTCCTACTTCTAATTTGCTTTTAGACCACTCAGTCGAAATAAAATTACTACTAGCGTATTGGGCGTTTACAATCACACGCGTGCCGTTTGAAAAACCATAGTATTTTGCAAAATGTTGGGCTCTAGTCGATGATGTGCTTTTATACTGGAGCTTGCCGTTGAAATCTTTATCTAAAAAGATAACACCTTGCTCGAAAGTGGAAATAGCGAAACCGGCATCTGGCGTAGGTGTTAGTTTAGATGCGGACCTAATTGTCTGCGCATGATGGCAAGAATCTATTTCAATGAATTCAAATAAATCAGGGGGTGTGAGGGGAGCTGGCGGTTTCTTTTTTAGGAACGAAAAAAGTCCACCACCATGGGACTCCTGAGGCTTCGGAGGAATTGGTTTGATTACAAATGTTTTTACTTCGCCTGTTCGATAAAGTGCGTAGATCATTCCGTGTCCATCTCTGTGCACATCGACTATTTCAGTGGTCGCAGAATCAGTAATATGACCGGCCTGCTCATACTGGTGAGTCTTTGTGTCGAAATGCCAATATTGAATAACGTTATCGTTATACATATTCAGCTTTTGTTTTTCATAGTTAGTTATTGTATGATGAGCGATAAAATCGCCATTGGGAATCGGATGAATGGAATTCAGATTTTCACGAGCATATGGGCTCCATTCACGTCGTTGAAAATTTTCAGTAATGGAATCTGTCAATGGTGAATAAATTCGAATTTTTCCATGCACCATCGATACAGCTACTAAACCATTAGCAAGGGCAGTTAGCTTAGATATATGGCTTTGACCCCTCATCGATTCTACCAAAGTATCGATATAAACTTTAGACTTAACAAATCGATTCCCACTTTGTACTACAATATACTGCTCATTTCCAGTTTCTACTTGCAGTATCACTCCGCCGTTGAATCCTGGTCTGACATCGGCAATTTCTTTTTCTTGAAATGGAAAGGGATTATATGCAGGGATTAGTCGACCATTGATATCGAAAGTAAAGAAAGCGGCCACGCGGTCTGGCATCCTAGAAAATACAAGGGATGGATTTACTTCAACAAAATCCGGATTCAAACGAGTCAGGTTCGAAATGTCATTTTCGACCTCAGCTCCCTCAACGAGGACTTTTCTTGGTTTAGGTTTGATTGGCGGATTAATTTGATCTTTCTTGACTTGTGTTTCATGGGGTGCTGGTCTATCAGCGGTTTTATTTATCGTGACAACAAAAGGTTTCTTGGCTTGTTCTATTCGCGTATTGATTAAGGATTTTACTTGGGCCGTGCTGATACCTTGCGAGTTCGCAGAAGATATAAGTTTTATGATTTTTACGTCACTCAAAATCTGCGATGTCGTTAATTTAACATTTGGATCAATTATTTCGATCTGCGCCGCAATGGCCTTTAGCATGGATTTGCCGCCACCATACACCTGGATGCATTCATTGGCATTGGCCATTAACGTCGATGAAGAAAGGTAAATGGAGCCAGCGGTTAAGAAAATTATAAATATTCGATTTTTCATGGCTTCACAATCCTTATTATTTTAGTCAGCTGACTGAATTCGACGACAGAAAGTTCACTGAGGTCATTGCCGCCAAGCTGTAGAAAGTTTTTTAGTAATTCAGTTACAAAACCTATTTTTATATCATCACCAATTGTTGAGTTTAATAGTACAGACTCAACTTCTAGTAACTCACTGATCAACATTGGATTGTTGGGGCTATCTTGTTTACGCTTCATCAAAGAAACTAAATGTGCTAAATCATTACCTGGAACGGACTCTTCCTTATCAGGAATACGCAGATTGTTGATTCGACTAATTATGCCGTGACCGAGGCTGCCTATACTTGGGTCAAAAACAAAAGCCTCAGGATCGAAATCGACTTTCTTTGCATCTTTCGCAAAGTTCTCCATCATCTCTGCCGTGATTTCCGTAACCATTGATTTTGAGTTTTTGGTGTTAGTATATTGAACAATTTCCTCTAGCGTTGAATTTCGTCCGCCAAGGGCTACCAAATTAAACATAGTTTTTACATAGCTAGGAAGAGCATTGATTTCGTTGATAGTTTCTTGTTTATTTACGGAAGCGCCCCCATCGGTGAGCAAAATCATATTGGCGCGATTTAGTTTTAAGCGTTGGCTAAAGTCAGTGCTGGATGGATTGGATGCTTTGATGCTATCTTTGATCATTTTAAAATGGGTATCGAAACAAGCCTGAATATTTGTGCCGTCATTAGCTACTGTAGGGCGGGATAAATAATTTAGGACTTCTCGTTTTGCTTCCGCGGCTGTGGTTACTTGAATACCAGCATGGACCTCATTACCAAACGGAAATATAATAACTTTGTGGGTGTGATTTCCAAAGGGATCTTTTTCAGACAATGCTTTGTCGACAATAGCAGCAATGGCACTGGCTTGAACTTCTGCCGGTCGACCGTGCATAGATCCGCTGATGTCGAAAAAGATGTTGGTATGTTTGCGTTCAATTGTACTTTGTGAGCCCGCCGTCGGATATTGCTGACGATATCCCATCATATATTGCTGATCTTTCAAAAGATTATCGAGCAACATCAAAACCGGGTCCGGATTATACTGAATATCCAGGATCCAGCGTTCAAATTTCGCGACATCTTCAGGACGCGCTAAAACGATATCTTCATTACGATTCTTCAGTGTGTACGCACGCAAAATAGATTTAGCATAACGTAGTTTATGCTCGCGTTCGGCATTTAATAAGAAATTGAAGTGTTTGCCCACCAGGGAAGCTTGCATAATATTATTTAAACCACCATTTCTTAACGCCGTTACGAAGGCTTTTTGATCGACAGATCCTGCTTCTTCAACTTTAGGAAATTGATCGCGGATAATTTCTTTGATGATTTCGCCAGGCAGACCCTTCAGTACGGACTGAGTCAGCGCTTGTTCTTTTGCGCTTGGGTGATTTAGTTTTGAAAAATCATGCATAATAGATACGAGTTCGTCGTGAAGGCGCTGCTCATTAACGGTTAATTCGCGCAAATTACCGATTTCAGAAATAAAATCTTTTACCGCCTTTAAATAGCGATAGGAAATTGTAGGATCTGAGTGAATTTGAGCTTTTGCTTCTGTCAGTAACTCAACTAAAGTTCCTTCTTTCATTCCGTACATTCGCGACGTTAATGTTTGTAAGTCTGATTTGGCTTTCTTGTTTTGCATCGTCAGGGCGTGGTGATTGATAAGGTAGCCGTCAAGAAGAGCCTCTAGCCCGTTCCATTTAATAAGTCGAACTACGGGCCCTAAAGTGTTTAGCAACATTTGACGCACAAGCAGTCCCAATGGTGTTTTATATCCTGGAGGGACTTTACTATATTTTGGTTTCGGCGGTGGTTTAGCCAGGTCTTTCGGTTTTTCTTTTTCTGGCATTTCTAGAAGATTTTGTGCTGCTTTCTTTTGGTCTTTTGGTGGCAGCGGCGGTTTCTGTTCTTTAGTTTGTTGTGTCTGCTGTTCTGGCGTTTCTTCGACTTCATTTTCTTCTTCAAGTTCTTCTTTGTTGTTTTTCTCTAGCTCAGGATTTTTTCGTGTGGGGGTAAAATCGTAAGAAACCCATTCGTCACCGATAAATACTTCGACCCAAGCATGGCGAGGTAGTGAGTAGTCTGCAACGTTATAATTCTGGCCATCGATATCTTTTTTGCCGGAGGTTCTTCGACCATCTACTATGCGCGTGGGAATTCCAAAAAAGTCTCGTAGCAACGTCGCACCGATTTGGGCGCCACCATCACAGTTGAACTCTTTCATAACTGCCATCTCTAGGATCGTGTCTGCTGGTTTTTGGCCGTTCTCTGAAAAGTATTTATAGGGGCCGTCGGTTGTGATCCAGCTTGATAATATTTCAGATATTGCAGCAATGTCGCCGCCACTATTGTCTTGCGCTTTTTTGACACCATCTAGAATGTGCGCGGGCCATTGATTTTGGCGTATTTTACTTTTCTTAGTTAGAATTGTTTTTTGAATCTCAGATAGGTGTTTACCCTTGCTTGTTTCAAGTTCTAAGATCATTTTTTCTGGCAGTGGTTTGCCGTTTAGGCTTTCGACCAGATACTCGCCCATCGCCGGCTGAAAGACGCGAAAATCCGTATAGGTTTTTACAACGGGCATGCTCCCATAAGCGACAGGAACGACCGCCGTACTAGCGGCCAGGGGGTTCACCAAGACACTTTGATGGCGCTTTCCTGGTAGGGGGGGGCTGGATGTCGTGTTAACTTCAGTCGTTCTTGCGGAAGGATCTTTTCTCCAACCATCATCATCGAAGGTATCAAAGATTTCTTCACGAACACGTTTTTCAGGAACTGGGGCCGTTGTTCCGAATAAATAACTGGAATGTGGTTTTTTCATTGCTTCGCTGATATCTTTGTTTTTTGCTTTGTACTCTTCATTACGCTTTTCCTTAAGGCCGTCTTGTTTTTCTTCAGGTGGCGGTGGTGATTTTTTCACAGAGCTCTGCTCTTGCAAGCTTTGCTTGCTTTCACCTTGTGGACGCTGAACTGTATTTTGCGGGCGATGGGGCGTTGCTTGCACAGGCTTTTGCTTTTTTCGAAATAAACCTTTGATGTAGTTTACGACTTTTTCGACTGCACTCATTGGTGGTGGTGGAGGAGGTGGTGGCGAGGCTTGGTAAAACAGTGGGCAAGACTCATCGGCCATAGCCGGCGTCAGGCTAGCTGTGCCGAAAATGAAAACAGATATCAATAGAAGTAGATTTTTAATCATGGTTTTCGTGTCCATAACCAGTAGTTTTTAATTCCGGCGGTGTAGAAGCCGCCGTGTTGCAAAGGTAAAATAAAAGCACCTGGTCCTTCGCCCCGTGCTACTGTCGGTATTCTTGTTGTTGCAGAGATTTTTCCGGAACTGTCAATTCGATATAGAGGAAGTGTTTCGTCGCCACGCATTGTGTTTACCAATATCTGTCCGTCAGCTAAAACTTCCAGACTTTTAATCCAAACATTACCTGCATTTTTAACATTTTCAGTAGCGATAAGTGATAAATTTCCGTTATCCCATTTCCAGGTTTTAACTAATCCTCGATATTCCGCGGTGACCAAAATCCCACCAGGCAGCATTTTCATACCGTTAATTCTGGGCACGAATGATCCAGTCATATAGCTCATTCGGTCAGGGTAAGTATACGTCCCAGTATCAAAAACTCGTCCAGGTTGGTAGGTACCATCAGATTGGCGTACCCAATGTTGAATCACTGAAAGCTGTATGTATGGATCTTGTGCTCCTTCCAGCAGCCGTGGACCTAATTCAAATGCGACTAGCAAGTCTCTATCAGGAAGAACAAGGAGTTCACTGACAGAAGATGTTATGTTTGGAGCTGGAGTACTTGGCGCATAATCATATTCTTTACTGATTGCGCCTGTAGTTCGGTCTAAAATAATAAATGGGCCTCCACTTTTATCTATCACAACAAAATGTTGAGTGGATATGGGAACAACTTCCGTTTGGTTACGATATTTGCGCAAATCGATATGGGTAAACGTATTGGGATCTAAATTATTTGGATTTAAAATTGTAAGCTGTTTATGTCCGCTGGAATCCAAAGTCATCACGGCCACCAAATCAGAATTCACTAGTTTTGGTTTTGAGACTGAGATAAATGTGGCGGATATTTTATCGATCTCGTTATATCGGATATCTCCCATGCCATCAAGAATGGGAGCCAGTCGTTTAATTTCTTGAGGTATATTGGGATTTCCTTCCGGCAGTGACAAAATATCGCCATCGGCAAGCTCCACCATATAATATCCAAGACTTTCGGAAAGTTCTTTTTTAGAAAACTCTCCCCTACGAAGTGGAATTTTTTGAGCGATATTGGATCGAGCTTCAAACTGATTTCCATAATCAACGGGGGGTTTGTTCTGCAAACTTAGGCGCTGAAAAGTTTCTTCCATACTTTCAGTACCAGGAATCGATTTCGCATTGCCATTAAGAAGATCTTTCAGCTTCTTCATAAAATTGGGATCCGCTCTCTTTCCAGCTATAATCATATTCGCAAAAAGCGGAGATTGGATCAGGGCAATCGCAGCGGCACGTGATCCGTTGGCTCCAGCTAAAATTGCTGCTGCGACACCGTGAACTGTAGAGAACTTACTGGTGTAGATTGCACCACAGGTATCGTTCGCTAAAACGGAAAGGTTTAGGCTCAAACTTAAAATTAAAATGTGTTTTAGATTCATAAATGCGCCTCGTTCATAGCGGGAGAAGCATGACTTGTACCAATCCAAATCTTATATATGCATAGATAAGAACTGTTTTGAAGGTATTGTATGTATCAAAAATATACAGTGTATTAACTTGTATCAAAATAAAACGCATGTGAAGAGCTGTATTGAAGTATATCTGAGTTGAGTGAGCATAGAACTTGCTTTAATCGTCTTCCGTGGTCTTTTTACCGGAGGATATGTGCGTCTTTTAAATATATTATTTTCGACGGTTCTTGCAATTCCGCTGGTTCAAGGTGGCGAGTATAAGTGCTATAAAGTCTATTCCAGAAAAAAAGTTACTATTATTAAGACAAAAATGCGCGTTGAAAAAAATGTGTTAGCAACGAAAACAAACGCTGCGTGGGAGATTTCACGTGCGGGAATCGCTGAACTAAACACAAAACTTTATTCTATGGAGAACCTACTTTATTATCTAGGTACTGGTTTGATCGCCAAAGAAAATATTTTGTCTGATGGTGGTGGCGGTGGCGGTAAGACATTCGCCATGCGAGAATTTTTTGAATCACAACTACGAGCTGTGAAAGGAGAAACTCAAGATGCCAGAAATCGTTGGAACGTTGATTTGGTTAAATTCATCGATGAAATGAATAGGATTATTGACGAAGAGAAAAGATACATAAAAGATGCCGACAAACGATTGTTTACGATCCAATTCCATCAGTTATTAAGTGAAACGTCTTTGCTGGGTGGACCCAATCCAATCAAGTTTGTAAAAGAAGGTATTTACGAAGTCGATTACAGTCGCGCCTTGATTGCCGAGAAAAATATGTTTGCGATCCTCGATGAAATCGAAAAAGCCCCACCCAGTTTGCAAATGACATTACTTTCAATCCTGAATGAGCGTCAGGCATTAGCTGGAAACAAAGTTGTTCAAACAATGTTAGAATCCATTGCCGGAACAACTAATAAAACATTAGGTCAAATGGTTTCACAAGCGGATCCTCATGAAATCGGTGGACGAATGGCCTACCTAGATCGCTTTGCGCTAAAGTTCCATTTGGTATACACGGGACATAGTGCAACTGATAATTATCTATTCGTCGAAAACTTAGAAGCCAATAGCAGCGAAAAACGATACACGATTATCGATTTGCGCGGCATTCGCCCGCTGGCCGACAATGTTGAAATTTCGAAAGAATTAATTTCTTCAGCGGTCGATGTTGTGACCGAAATGGATCTTGCGTACAGTCAGCATTTAAAAGAGTTGCAGTCGGCGATAGAAGATCCAGCCAAACAACCTTCTTTTTATCCTCCCTACTCGGGATCGAATCGTGCCAATTCTAAAGTTATTAAGATGTGGCAAGCCGCATTTATTATGCGCCAGTTAATTAACGGTGTTGCTTATGAATCGGTAAATTTAAAAATGTCAGCTAAAGATTTAGTAGATTTAGCTCCGGTTGTTTTACAAGGCGGACCCGATACTTTTCAGTCGGCCCATAGTATTAAGTTAGGATTTTTACAATATAAATATATTGGAGAATCTGAAGAGGGCTTACCGATACCAAAAAGTGAAAAGATCGTTGTAGCCAAATCTAACGTTGATGTAACTACGGCGGCCTTCAGGAATAAAGACATCTATGCAGAGAATTCAATTTCGACGGGTTACTATGACCCTTCGACAGAAATGTTTACTTATAAATCATTAAATCACGGGCAGATTCGAAAGGTTCATTTCGATGTCAAAAAAGGAAAACTAAATATACCAAATGAAGTCATCGCAGATGAGCTGGGTGTAGGGCTAGATCTAGATAATGTTTTTTTTGACGGAAATGAATCCCTTGCAAGACGATTAGCTGATCTAAATAGTCGACTTTCAAAGATTCATGTGAACGCGGTTCGCGGGGGCAAAGATAAGAATGAAACTGGATTTGTTCTTTCAGGAATCATCGAGGAATACTTAAAGCCAAATAGTCAGGCCGCGATTATAAAAGAAGCCAAAGAACAATTGGCAGAAATTAAAAAGTTCCATGAACGATTTCGCTCGATTATTAATCCTAAAATTAAAGAGCTAAGTACGGTTTCAATGTCTGAAGTTGATGTTTCTGTAGATATTAAGCAGGATAAAGAATTCTTTGATAGAGCCACCAAGTTATCGAGCGAATTAGAAGATGCTTTAGATCAGAAAAATTCAGATAAGGTTTTGGATATTGCGATTCAATCAGTTCGATTGGGTTTTGAAGAGATGACATTCTGGTTTAAAAACTCGGGCAGCACTGTCGCAGGGATGTTCAAAGGGATTTCCTCACGAAGAAACGTTATGCTTTTTGGTCCTCATGGATCAGCAAAAACAATGATGTCGCGAATGATATTAGAACGCGAACTCGAAGGCATTTCCGAGATGCAGATTGCAAAAGCCAATGCACTACTGGCTCATGTGTTACCTCATGGAGTTAAAGGCAAGGGTTCGGTATGGATTAAACAATTCCATCCCATGTCGACCGAAGGTGATATCGTAGGTCGTCTTGATTTGAAGGCCATGGAAGAAGGCCGTGGATATACATATAATCGAACGGGCAGCTTGGCCGCGAAAGACGTTTTTTTTGCCTTATTGGATGAATTTGAAAAAGCCCCCCCAGGAGTAAAAACGGCATTGTTGTCCTTGATGAATGAGCGCGAAGTTTTAGGTGGAGAGGAAAAAGAGGTATCAAATATTATTTCGATGGTGATCACGACGAATTCGACCCCGAGCGAATTCTTGATTAGCCAGGGTGATTTTTCGACGGGAGCACCGATCTTTGACCGTATTCAACAGAAAGCGTATGTTTTCAACAAAATGGACAAAGCGGATTTGAATTCATTTCTATCCCGATTGTATGCGGGTATCATGCCTCGCTTACACAGTCCTTTGATGTTGTCGCAGATTGGACTGTTGGAGAAATATTTCCGCATCGGTGATGCCGATAAAATGCTTCTTCATGAAATCAATGTCGAGTTTTTGAAGATCGTAAAAGATCGTTCAGAGGCAGAACGTGAACTCCATAACGGCCAGCGCGACCTGTACCCCACTTATTTTATGAATACGCATGGGGAAAGTCGTCGTACCTTAGGATCCACATTTTTGAAAGAATTGGGAATTACGGTGCAAATGAATCGAGTACTCAAGGGCGAGTCGACTCAAAGTTTTAAAGAACAATACGTGTTTGATCTTAAAGACATCGAATCATTTGCAGAAATGTATATGACAGCAAACTTCGCATTCGCAGTTAAAGCGCGCTACAATTCAGACGGTGTCCTTTATTTCGTGGTCGAGAAAAAAAGCACTTCTGGGATCGAAGATCGCATCAGCAACCGCGAAAAAGAAACTCTCTCTCACATGGAATGGGAAGCTACTCAAATGGCAAATATCATCAATGTCAAACTCAAAGCCTTGATGGCCAACAAAGAACGCATAGAAATCATGAAACAATTCCCAAAACGCTACCGAACCCTATTCCAAACCGAAGACCAAAGAAAAGCCTGGCTGGACAAACACTAGGAGGTGTTCAGCTTATCCAGCCAAAACCCCTACTGTGTGTCCTTTTCAAACTCTCCAGGGCCAGGAAGTAAGTCCATTAAACATTCACGCCAGTATTCAGGGGCATCATCAGAATAATCGAGGGCAATGTGAAAGCCCTTTTTTCCAATAAACTTTGTTCTTTTAATTTCGCCGCTAATTTCAATATTCATCGGTTCTAATTTAATATAGACGCGGTTCCCGACAAGGCAGTCGAGGTTCAAATTACTTCGAAGGGACTGGGGGATAAGATCTGTCCTTTGAACGATCAGGAGTAGACCTGTCGCAGAAGCCTCTACGATATCGCAATTTTTTGCGAGTTTTGCGAGATTATTTAAGGAAGCTAAGTAGGCCACTTTTATTGGCTCAACTTCTTTTCTTGGGGAAACCCGTTTGTTTTTCATTGCCAGTGAACTTTTATCTTTCTTCAGTTTTTTTGCTTTTTCCATCGCATCCTTTTCCTTTTTTTTCGCAGAGATTGATTTTCAAGCTTTCGGTGCAGGTATGCCTATCTTCTCGGAGGGTGACGGACGAAAGTTAAGTCGATTCTTAGTTTGAAAAAAAATATATAAGAGTAGACGATCTTGATTTGAAACCACTGTATAAAACTTAGTCGAATTAAAAACGTTTAAAAATTAGGAGTGATTCATTGGCGTTTCAAAATAGTAGCCAGGGACAGCTGGGTGAATTCCAACTTTACAGCTATTCCCGATAATGACATTTCATCTTGGGATAAAAAGCTCCATATGAAATTGAATTTGATAATGTTGAGAAAAATAATACGAAATTATTTAATAACAGAGATTTATTTATCATTTTGGATTCAGTTGCTATTGGGCCAGATTATTGATTTTCCCGAAGCCACATCCATCATTCTTTGGAGGGCAAGGCGTGCTTTTTTTTGCAGGCTCGGTTCTAATATGATTTCTGGCTTCAAAGTCTCCAATGCGGCTTTGATTTTTTCGAGGCTATTTAGTTTCATGTAAGGGCAATCATTGCAGGCACAGGAAGCATCTTCGACTGGCGCTTGAATGAGTTCGACATCGGTTCGGAGTTTTTTCATTTGATGAAAGATACCCGTTTCGGTGGCGACAATAAATTTTTTTGCTGGGTTTTTTTGAACCTCTTCAAGCAACCTCGAAGTGGAGCCAATGACAGAGGCAAATTGAAGAACATTCTCTTCGCACTCGGGATGAGCAATCACTACGGCATCAGGATGATTAAAGATCATTTCGTTTAAGCGTTTAGCATTAAACAAAACATGAACTTCACAGGAACCTGGCCATAATTCAAAACGACGATTTAATTTTTTCATTAAGTAACGTCCAAGATGTTGATCTGGACCAAATAAAATTTGGCGATCCTTGGGAATGGAAGAAATTATTTTCTCAGCATTTGAAGAAGTAATGATAACATCGGAAATAGATTTTACTTCTGCAGAAGAATTAATATAAGTGACGACAAGGGCTTTAGGGTGTTGCTGTTTCCACGCCAAATATTTTTCATAAGGCGAAGAGCTTACTAAAGAGCATCCTGCTTCTAAATCAGGAACTAAAACTCTTTTGTCGGGATTTAGGATCTTCACACTTTCTGCCATAAAGACGACGCCAGCGAGTAAAATCACTTCAGAATTAAGCTCCTGGCCTTTTTGAGCTAGAAAGTAACTATCACCAACAAAGTCAGCAATATCTTGAATATCACCATCTTCATAGTAGTGGGCCAAGATGGTAGCCTTTTTTATTTTTTTTAATTCAAGAATTTCAGAAGTGAGCGTGTGAACCTTATCGTAGATCATAAAACAAAATCCTTTTGTCCTTTTGGGGACAGGCTCTTTATAAGGAGGAGCCCCCTTTTAATACATTTATGATCGACTTAGAAGCACTTTTTAGAGATTCAAAGACTCCCCGGCCCTCATTGGCCGTGGCTTCAAATTCAGGAGCATTAAATGGATTGAGCGTGGCCCTAAGCTCTGGCAAAGAGGCGGCATTTGGAAGGTCCCTTTTGTTATATTGCATAATTAAAGGAATTTCTCTGATATTATAGCCTTGTTGTTCTAGATTAGTTTGCAAATTTTTAAGAGATTCTAAGTTCTCTTCCATGCGTTCGATCTGTGAGTCAGCCACAAAAACAACACCATCTAAGCCTTTCAGAATTAATTTTCGAGAGGCATCATATACCACTTGTCCTGGAACAGTGTACAAATGAAATCTGGTTTTAAATCCACGAATTTCGCCAATGTTCAAGGGCAGAAAATCAAAAAACAAAGTTCTTTCAATATCTGTACTCAAGGTGATGAGTTTGGATTTTTCATCCTCACTTGTTTGCCGATAGACCCATTGTAAATTCGTAGTTTTTCCACCCAAAGAAGGTCCATAGTAGACGACTTTACAATGAATTTCTTTAGCGTTGTAATTTATAAAAGACATTACAGCTCCACACGGTTTTCTAAGGCTCGATTCATAGTTCTATCATCTACGAAATCGATGTCTCCCCCGATTGGAACACCATGGGCGATTCGACTCAAGCGAATTCCACGATTCTGCAGTAATTTTGTAATGTATAGCACAGTAGTGTCACCCTCAAGATCGGCATCCAATGCCAGGATAATTTCTTTGATTGGAGTGCCGTTGAGCTCTGCTTTGTTGAGCCTTTGAACTAATTCTTTAATTTTTAAATGGTCTGGAGTGATTCCATCCAAAGGGGAAAGGGCTCCATGTAATACATGATAGCGACCACGAAAGCCCCCGGAGGACTCAATTCTCATGACGTCAGAGGGATCTTCAACCAAGCAAAACACATCATTTTGCCGGTGAACATCCGAACAAAATTTACAAATAGTTGAATCAGTGAAATTAAAGCATTCAGGGCAGTCATGGACCTCTGCACTGACTCGCCTTAAAGCTTCAGAAAGGGATTCTGAGTAATCTGCTTTAGACTTTAAAATATAGTAGGCCAAACGCTGGGCCGTTTTCGGCCCAATACCTGGGAGCTTAGTGAGCTCAT
This sequence comes from Deltaproteobacteria bacterium, assembly GCA_017302835.1. Lineage (NCBI taxonomy): Bacteria > Pseudomonadati > Myxococcota > Myxococcia > Deltaproteobacteria bacterium. Next base: position 325,018 of record JAFLCC010000001.1, read on the forward strand.
GAACTAGTTTTTCTAAAGCGGGTATGCGTAACATTTAGAACAAACCTGGAATTCCCATACCACCGGTAATCTTTTCCATTTCCTTGGCCATTGTGTCTTTGGCCATCTTGAGGGCATCATTGGTTGCTGAGACAATCATGTCTTGTAACATTTCTGCATCCCCGGCCTTAAAAACATCGGGATTAATAGTCACAGCCAACATTTTGTGATCCCCATTGATTTTGATGGTCACGGCGCCACCACCAGAGGTTCCTGAGAACTCTTGTTTACCAATTTCTTCTTGGGTTTTCTTCATTTTTAATTGCATTTGATTGGCCTGTTTCATTAACTGAGCCATTCCTCCAGCCATACCTTTCATAAAAAATCCTTTCTTTTAAGAGATCTCTCGCTATGTACTTTTTAGGTACTTTAATAGGAAAGAGATCTAATTTTTCTCTGGTTTTAGATCCGTCACTGATTTGATGGACCCATTGAAAGCTTTTTGCGCAGCCATCACCTTTGGGTCATTCATAATTTTTTGTTTGATCTCTTCCTCGGCGAGTAATGATTTCTTAGTCATGATTGCCTGGGCTGTTTCTCCTTGAGGGGAGGACTGCAAGACCACTTCAAAAGCATATCCATTGCCCCAGTAGGAATCAATATATCCTTGTAATTTTTTTTTCGTAGCATTGTCGTTTAGCTGATCTTTCAAAAAAACTAAACTTTTAGGAATGCTCAATGATAATTTTTTGCCGACTTCAGAGTTGAAAATAACATTTTCTAACTTAGCGGAAAAAAGAGCGTCTTCAATGCGCAAGAGCTCAATAAAATGGGTCCATTTTTCCGCCGGAGTTTCTCCTGTAACTTTTCTGAGGACAGGTTTTGGAGGCTCTATTTTTAGAGGCTCTATTTTTGGAGCTGAAGTAGTCAAGGATGGAAAGGATGGAGGGGGTTCCGTGGTGGTATTTTTAACTTGTGTCTGAAAATGTTGAGAAGAGTGGGAATGGCTAGGTGTCTTTGAAGGAGGGACTTGCGGTGAATTTAAATGGGAAAGCAAAACCTGCAAGTCTTGAATCCTTGGCCCTGAAGACAAGCGCAACAGCAACATCTCGACAATCAACATAGGATCTTGAGTGTAGTTTAAATCCTGGCTGGCTTTTAAAAGCATATCGAATAATAAATGAATATCTTCTTGGCTGCATTTTTGTGTTAAAAAAGCCAAGCGTTCGAACTCACTTTCTGGAATTTCAATGATAGTCGTCGCTTCAGCTCCAGAGACTTTGATTACCAACAGATGGCGGGTGAGCTCAATCAACTCTTGAAAAAATAAATCAGGCTCTAGACCAGCCAACTTCAAAGAACGAAAAAGAATCACCATTTCTTTAGCTGCGCGATCAAGAATTAACTCTAGAGTTTTAAATAAAAGCTCGCGATCAGTGAGACCTAAGATTTCTTGGACTAGTTTTTTGCTAAGGGGGCCATTGGCAAAGGTAATCACCTGATCTAATAGACTTTGGCTGTCTCGCATCGAACCATCAGCTTGTTTGGCGATTAGCCATAAAGCATCGTCATCAGTCGTTATTTTATCTTGGGAACAAATAAACTTAAGATGTTCGGCAATTTGTTTGATGGAAATACGGCGAAAATCAAAACGCTGACAACGGGAAAGAATTGTTTGGGGAATTTTGTGAACTTCCGTTGTTGCCATGATAAAAACAATATGAGGGGGAGGCTCTTCCAAGGTTTTTAAGAGCGCATTGAAAGCCGAAGTTGAAAGCATATGAACTTCATCAATGATATAAACTTTGTAGGAACCAGAGGACGGCATGTAGCCCACGGTCTCGCGCAGGTCTCTGATAGAATCAACGCCATTATTTGAAGCCCCGTCAATTTCGATAACATCAACACTGCTAGAGTCGGCGATTTCAAGACAACTTGAACAGTGATTGCAGGGAATAAAATCCTGAGCCTGGGGGCAGCGAAGAGCTTTTGCTAAAATCCGAGCCGAGGTGGTTTTGCCTGTACCTCGAGGACCAGTGAACAGGATGGCGTGGGGAATGCGACCATTTTTTAAAGCATTGATCAGGGTCTGAGTGATATGACTTTGGCCAACAACTTCTTGGAAAGATTGAGGTCGCCATTTTCTGGCTATAACTTGATAACTCATGTGCCATCACTCCCCAAAAAGCATTACGACTAAAAAAGTGCCGAGCACCCCATATCACATAGTCCTCTGGGTACCGTTGCTTCCTTCCGGATCTAGCGGGATTCATCAAAGACGCTATTGTATGGGACTCGGCCTATTGGGTTTAACCTACATAGAACTTCTTAGCACTACTTAACGCCTTGCGCGCTTAGTAAGGATTGGATTTCACCTTTTGAACCAACGCTACAGCCAAAAATTCGTTTGTTCTCACTATCAAATAAGAGCAAGGTTTTATTCATATCACCAATTACGGCAACAAATTTTTGAGCTTCTATGTTGTAAATAGCCAAAGAGACATAACCACTATTTGCCTGGCTACTAATTTGGTAGAATAAATTCTTCTCGTTGAAGAAACTCAGTGAAGTTTCTTTGGCTTGAGTCCAAGAAAAATTTCCTTGATGAATCAGTTGATCGTATTTTGTTCCATCAGCATTGGCACCCAATATCATACAAGAATACAGAACTGATGAATCAGACGATGAATCTGCGTAGGCAAAATGACTCAAGGTCAGAGCTAGACAGACGATCGCTGTCGCCTTTTGAAAAATATTTTTCATAGAAACTCCTTTTTGTTTGGTTTGTTAATTTTATTAAAAAATGGAACTTATTAAAATTTGATGTCTCTTATGTAATGGCAAGTGTACCCACCAGGATTTTTTTTCAAATAGGCCTGATGATAGGTTTCGGCGGAATAAAAAGTGCTTGCTTTGATAATTTCAGTAACAACAGGTTTTTTCCAAGCACCAGAAAACTCAACTAGTTCTTTGATTTTTAAAGCTGTTTTTTGCTGCTCTTCATTTTGAAAGAAAATGGCTGATCGATATTGAGAACCCACATCATTACCCTGTTGATTTTTAGTTGTCGGATCATGAATCTTAAAAAAGAATTTTAAAAGATCCTCATAGGTTAGCAAAGTTGGGTCAAATTCAATCTTAATAGATTCGGCATGACCTGAAGTCCCCTTTTTTACAATGTCATAAGTAGGATTAGGAATAGTGCCACCGGTATAACCAACTTCAGTAGAGAGAACACCCTTAAGATTTCTGAAGAGCTCTTCGACTCCCCAAAAACAGCCTCCAGCCAGTATAGCAACTTCAGAATGCATTGACATTTTTTTAATCTCCTTCGCGAAAGAGATATTCGCAAACAACATTAAGAGACTCAGGATCACTTTCATTAGGGAAGCATCTCTAGGCAAAGGGATCCCTGTCAAGCAAGATAATTTGCTTAGTTAGCTTTAGTATACTTATTTATTCTTCTTCGGAATCTTCCTCTTCCTCGTCGTCATCCTCATCGAGGTCTTCGTCATCTTCATCTTCAGATTCCTCTGAAGCTTCGATACGGATAAGCCAACCCTCTTCGTAGGGATCTTCTTGGATGATCGACGGGTCTTCTAAAACTTGCCCATTTACTTCTAACACTGTGCCATTTACAGGCGAGTAAATGTCTAGGGGGCCATCATCGGTTTCAATCGTGCCCAAGGCGACATCGGCTTCCACTTTTTCATTTTCCGGAGGAAGTTCAATGGAAGTGATTTCTTCGAAATCTTCAAGACCATCTTCATTGATACCGATAGTAATGATACCATCTTCTTCTTGTGTCCACATATAGCCCATAAAATTTCTAATATTGTCACTCATACGATCTCTTCCTTGTTATTCAATAAACAAGTATAATAAACATTATTTCAATCAAGCTAAGGAATATTTGGTTTAACGCAAAACGATAATTTGTCAGAGAATCCTCGTGCTCCATGACAACTTCAGTCAAGGAGCATAGAGATAATTTCTATGTTTAATGTTGTTTTAGTTGAGCCAGAAATTCCAAATAATACAGGAAATGTGGGGCGTACCTGTGTTGCTTTGTCGAGTCATTTACATCTTGTTGAGCCTTTTGGTTTTGAGTTGAATGACAAGCAGTTAAAAAGGGCTGGTTTGGACTATTGGGTTAACTTAAACTGGACCACCTACCAGGGGATCTCTCGATTTAAGGAAATTCACACAAATAAACGAAAAATTTATTTTTCAGCTCATGGTAAAAAAACCTATTTTGAGCACCAATTCAAAGAGGGAGATTTTTTAATTTTTGGGAAAGAGAGTAAAGGCTTAGATCCAGAAATTTTAATTCAAAATCAGGAGAATACGTATTGTATTCCGACCCCAGGTCAGGTGCGAAGTTTAAATTTAGCAACGGCAGTAGCTATTGTTATGTATGAAGGTTACCGGCAGTTAACTCAAAATAAAAAATAATAAAAGATAGATCAGTCTAGGGTTGCTGTTTTCAGCTATCAAAGCTATCCTCTTAATCTATGATTATAAATTTATTAAAAACAATATTTGGCACCAAACATCAACGGGAAATGAAAGTGATTCAACCGATTATCGATAAGATAAATCAATTTGAATCAACAATGAAATCGTTAACTGATGATCAATTAAAACATAAAACAGTGGAATTCAAAGAGCGATTGTCTAAAGGGGAAACTCTGAATGATATTTTGCCAGAGGCATTTGCTGTTTGCAGAGAGGCATCCTTCAGAGTTTTAGGAATGCGACACTACGATGTGCAACTAATCGGTGGCTATGTCCTGCATAAAGGACGAATTGCAGAAATGAGAACTGGGGAAGGTAAGACCCTGGTGGCGACCCTCCCGGTATATTTGAATGCTCTTAGCGGTAAAGGTGTTCATGTAGTTACCGTGAATGATTACCTGGCAAAAAGAGATGCCGAATGGATGGGGCGTTTGTACACTTGGCTAGGGTTGACCATTGGAATTATTGTTCATGGATTAACCGATGAAGAGAGAAAAGAATCCTATGGAAGCGATATTACCTATGCGACTAATAATGAATTGGGTTTTGATTATTTAAGAGACAATATGAAATTTGATTTGAACGAATATGTTCAAAGAGGCCATAACTATGCGATTGTGGACGAGTGCGATTCCATCCTAGTGGATGAGGCCAGAACGCCGTTAATTATTTCTGGACCGGCAGAAGCTTCAACCGACAAATATGTTATTATTAATAAAATTATTCCAAAGTTAAAAGAGAAGGAACACTTTACTATTGAGGAAAAGTCAAAATCTGTTTCTTTGACAGATGAGGGGAATAGAAAAGCAGAAGAGCTGCTGAATTTAGATAATTTATATGATGCTCAAAATATTGAAATCCTACACCATGTGATTCAGGCCTTAAAAGCTCATCACCTCTATCGAAGAGATGTCGAGTATATGATCCAAAACGATGAGATCGTTATTGTAGATGAATTCACTGGCAGATTGATGCCGGGACGAAGATGGAGCGACGGTTTACATCAGGCAATCGAAGCCAAAGAAAATGTAGATATTAAAAATGAAAATCAAACCCTAGCGAGCATTACCTTTCAAAATTATTTTAAAATGTATTCGAATTTGTCTGGAATGACGGGAACTGCCGATACCGAAGCGGTTGAGTTTAAAAAAATCTATGATTTAGATGTGAATGTGATCCCTACTCACAGACCGATTGATAGAAAAGACCATAATGATGTGATTTATAAAACTGAAAAAGCAAAGTTTAGGGCGATTGTCAGAGACGTTAAAGCGCGAGCCGAAAAAGGCCAGCCTATTCTCGTTGGAACAATAAGCATTGAGAAATCAGAATTATTAAGCCAGTTTTTAAAAAAAGAAGGTGTGACTCACCAAGTGTTAAATGCAAAACACCATGAAAGAGAAGCAGAGATCGTCGCACTTGCTGGCAGAAAAGGCGCCATCACTATTGCTACCAACATGGCAGGTCGGGGAACCGATATCATGTTGGGTGGAAATCCAGAAGTGATGGCCAGAAAAGAAACCAAAGTTGAAGAGGGTCCTGAATTTGAAGTTGCAAAGTTAAAGTTTAAAAAACAATGCGAAGAGGAACGTCTTGAAGTGGTTGCCGCCGGCGGTTTGTGCATTGTCGGCACAGAAAGGCATGAATCCAGAAGGATCGACAATCAGCTGCGAGGAAGATCAGGAAGACAAGGCGATCCTGGTGAATCGAAGTTTTATCTTTCTTTAGAAGATAGTTTATTACGAATTTTTAATGGTGAGAAGATTCAAAAAGCAATGACCTTACTAAATATTGATGAAAATGAGCCTATCGAAGCCAGAATGGTGACCAAACAAATTGAAAGTGCACAAAGAAAAGTTGAAGGACATCACTTCGATATTCGAAAAAATTTATTTGATTATGACAATGTGATGAATATTCAACGTAATGCCATTTATAAAATGAGAAGAAATGTTCTTGAAGGCCATGATATTAATAATTTTTTCTTAGAGATGTTAGCAGATGTAACGACATTAATTTTAGATTCTTTTTTGCCAGAGGGAGCGCCCAAGGCCCAATGGAATATTGAAGGTTTAAATAACTCCTTACAAGAAACCTTTGGTTTTAAAATGGACTTTCATGAAACTGAAGCAAGTGCTGATAAAATCACCCATGAAATTCAGCTAAGAATTAAAGAAATTTATGAAAAACAAAAATCTGTTATGGGTTCCTTCTTTGAACAGGTTCAAAAAATGATCTTGTTGCAAAGTATTGATCAAAAATGGAAAGAACACTTATTGGTCATTGATAAATTAAAAGAAGGAATTGGATTGAGAGGCTATGCTCAAAAAGATCCACTTATTGAATACAAAAAAGAGGCCTTTGCCGCCTTTGAAAGTTTGAATCATTCAATTAAGCAAGAGGTGTGTGAAAAATTAATGAAAGTTCAACTTGTTGCCCAGCAAGCAGAGCAGGTTTTACAATCTTTTATGCCTGAAGAAACAGACTTGGATGAATTAAACTACCAAGCCCCCCAAGAACAAGACATTGGGCGACCACTGTCGGACCTTGGTCTGGAAAATGAGCCTAAAAAAAACAAAATTACGTTCAATCAGGGGCCTGGTGACGAACCAAAAATGAACAGAGAACAGAGACGTCGTTTACAAAAGGACCAAAAGAGAAGATAATCTAAGGGATGGCAGCCTGTCCTCATTGTCTTAAACAAATTGAAATTCATGAAGAAAACTTTGGAACATTATTTCAGTGCCCATATTGTCATACTGAGTTTTTCGTGGATTTCAATGGCCTTCCTGAGCACTCAAAAGAACCTTCATTAGAGGCAACAGCGCCTCCACCAATGGAGATTCCCGAGCATGAAGAAATTCCAGGGCATGAAGAAATTCTCAATCCTATAGAGCTGACACAAGAGCTGACACAAGATTTGGCACAAGAACCATCAATAGATATTGTTGGAGGTCAGGAACAAAAGAATCTTTTTTTTGAGGAGATTTTGGCTTTTGGGAATGATTCTAAAAATCATGAAACTGTGCTTTCATTTGACGTAACCATTGAAGATATTGATTTGCCAGAGCAGAAAAGAGACCTGATCGAATTGCTTGAGGATAAGAGATTGGGATTAGATATAGATGAAATTAAATCCAAGTTAAATTCGGGTAAACTGAAAATTGAAAATTTTCCGGCAGCCAAAGCGATTGTTTTGATACAAAGAATCCAGGGGCTTTCGTTGACGGTGTATTGGAGTCAAAATGTTGCAATTCATTAAAAGTTTATTTTGGATAAAACTCATGGGCTGCCTCATTTTTTTTCAAAATGTAGGTTTTGCTAATGAATCTAAAAATGAACCAGAGGTTGCGGCAGAATCCAGCGAAGATAAGGAACAACAAGAACGAACAAAGGAATGGCTTGATTTAACGACTCAAATTGGCGCTTTGAAAACAAAAATGAGCACCCAAGAGGAAAACATCAAAGAATTAATCAAGAAAAAAAATCACTCTAAAAACAAAGAAGAAATTCAAAATGCAGTCAACAATTTATTAAAAGAACATGCGGAATTAAAAAAGATCGAAGAACAGTATTTTGAAAAAACACAATTATTGAAATACAGATATCCGGATGTAGGCATTACTAAGCAGAGAAAATATGAAAGAGTTAAAACCAAATCTCTTGAGGACTACGAACAGATGATCAGTCTTGAATCAGAAATTAAAAAGACCGTAATTAAAATGAAAGAACACTACGGGGTTAAAGAAATTGAAGAGCCAAAAACTAAAGAAATAAAAAACATTGATGATATGGAAGAAAAAAATAATCTCTCTCAACCGGTGACTATAAGGAAGTAAGGGTCTGCAACCAAGTTCTATATCTTATTATGTTATAGGTCCTAACTATTGAATTGGTTCAAAATCGGGTAAATACTCAACCCTGTCTTGACGTTTCACTTTTTGTTCAAATTTCAAATAGTCCAAATACGCGTTCTTTGAGGCCTCTTCTTTGGCTTTCGTTTTTAAATCAATTTCAGTGTTGATTTGATCATTTTTAGCATCGATGGCTTCGGGAATGAGAGTGGGTTGAGGTAATTTTTTATCACCAAAATAGACGACCAGACCATCCTTAAAATGAACTTCTTTTTGAATTCTTTGCTCTTGATTATAAAATAAATAATACCAACGATCTTCTCCGCCCATTCTCGTCATATTCCGTGGAGAGCCTAATTTGTCTATAACTTGGTGTTTATCATAGCCTACCTTGAGAGAATCGAATTCCTTTACCATATTTGTTTGGCAAGAAATGATAAGAAAACTTCCAAAAAGAAATACCAATCTTAAAAGCTTCATAATCCACCCTCCGTTAATGGTATCGGAATATGTAAAAAAAGTAGAAGGATATTAGTAAAACGTATTATATTGAGACATCTTTTGATTTTACAAATAATTCAAAACCGACTAGATTCATTTCCTATGAAAAAGAAATCTCTCATCGAGATTCAAAACGAAATCCAAACAAGCATAGAGACGCCGAATTCCGCAGGTTCACGGGTCAAAATACTTGCCGTTTCAAAAAAACAGAGTGTTGAAGCGATCACTCAACTGTATCAACAAGGGCAAAACCTTTTTGGGGAAAATTATGTTCAAGAAGCCCTAGAGAAAATGGATCAAATAAAATTTCCGGTAGCTTGGCACTTTATAGGCCATCTTCAAAGTAATAAAGTGAAAGACGTTGTTGGGAAGTTCGAGCTGATTCATTCTGTGGACTCATTAAAACTGGCTCAGAAAATTGATAAAAGAGCCAAAGAATTAAAATTAACACAAAAAATTTTAGTTGAAGTGAATGTAGGTCAAGAAAATTCTAAATCTGGTTTTTCTATAGAAAGACTAAAGACAGAATGGCCACAGCTTATTCAATTAGAGAATATTGCTTTACATGGTCTAATGTGTCTACCTCCCCAAGAAGAAGACCCGAAAAAAACAGAAATTCATTTTCAAAAAACAGCAAATCTTTTAGATGAATTAAAAGAGATCATGAAACAGCATCAAATCGATCGAAGAGAACGCCATCTTATGAACGAGTTATCTATGGGTACCAGCAGTGATTTTATTCTGGCTTTAAAACACAAAGCGACTATTATTAGACTAGGAACAATCCTTTTTGGGGAAAGAAAATAAGATGTTGTATAATAAAGCTACCACTGTGGGTTTTATAGGTTGTGGAAATATGGCCCAAGCTATCATTAAGGGATTAGTGGATAATAAAGTCATGTCTCCGTCCAAGATTTATGCCAGCAATCGATCTGCTGGAAAACTGCAAAAATTAAAAGAAACCTATCTTATTCAAGTATGTAACACTAATGAAGAGCTCATTGAAAAAGCTGAAATAGTTATTTTAGCAATGAAACCACAGGACATGTTATTGGCCGTTGAATCTATTGCTAGTATTTTTAGCGAAAAACAAATTGTCATGAGTTTAGCTGCTGGGGTGACGATGAACACGTTAAAAAAACAATTACCCCAATGTCGGATAGTTCGACTCATGCCGAATACGCCAACCCTTATTGGTAAAGGATTAATTGGCTATTTAGCTGAAGAAAATTCAAATAATTATTTAGAAACGTTAGTTGATGATTTGTTTAGTTCCCTTGGGAAGATTGTTCAGTTGAAAGATGAATCACAGTTAGAGTCCTTTATGGTGGCTTGTTCTAGTGGAACGGGATTTGTTTACGAATTTATGATGTATTGGCAGGATTGGTTGCAAGAACACGATTTTGATGAAGATCTTGCCAAGGTATTAACGTTAGAAACCTTTCTAGGGGCCGCTCAATTAGCCGAAAAAAATCTAAATATCTCTATTGAAGAGTTACAAAATCGAGTGACTTCGAAAAAAGGAGTCACCTTTGCGGGTCTTGAATCTATCAGAGAACAAGAGATAGAAAGATCTTTGCGTGTTGCCTTCGAAAAGGCCGCACTTAAAAATCAAGAAATGGCTAGAACACTCAAATGATTCCTAATAAGATAAAAACTGGACTTAGAGTTATTATAAGGATTTTTTATTTCCTCAGTATTGTTACCGTCTACTTATCAAGCGCTTATATAATCCATTATACGACGAAGGATCCCAAGTTGAGAAAAAAGAAATTTTCTCAAAACGCAGGAATATACACAACCTTGGTTTGTAAACTTTTTAATATCAAAATTGAAGTTATTCAACCTTTGTCATTCCATGATGCTGGCTTGATTGTTGGTAATCACATGGGCTTTATTGATATTTTAGTCATGCATTCTTTGACGAAGGCGCTATTTGTAACTTCCTATGAAATGAGAGAAACTCCGGTATTGGGTTTAATTACAGAGATGTCAGGTTGCTTGTTTGTTGAAAGAAGAAATAAATCAAACATTTTAAGTGAATTAAAAAATATCATTGATGCTCTGAATGATGATTTCAATGTGACACTTTATCCAGAAGCGACGTCTCATAATGGCGAAGAAATTTTACCATTTAAGCGAACCCTAATGACATCAGCTGCGGCTGCAGGAAAACCCATATTGCCCTATTGTTTTAATTTTAAATCAATTAATGGAGAGCCATTTAGTTTAAAATACCGTGACCATGTTTGCTGGTATGGAGATATGGGATTTTTTTCATCTTTTTTGAAATCAATTAGTTTAGAAGAAATTGTAACCGAGGTCACTTTTCTAGAGCCTTATTATCCAAAAATGGAACAAGAACGAGCCGAAGTCGCCAATGAAGTTCGCAGAAGAATCGTTAAGCATTTTAGACCAGCTACTGCGCTCTGATTTCATCCATGAGTGCCTTGTGTAAAAGCATTAAGTCGTTGCTGGTTTGAGCAAGTCTTTTAATTAATGATTGCGCAATTTTTTTAAATAGAGGCAAACCAATATGAGGGTTTATTATACAAAGAGCATCAAAGTTTTCTTTGTTCAAGACAAGACAATCTGAATTCATTTCACAAAGGATAGAAGCACTCCTCACTTCATTTTCTATGAGACCGCCTTCGCCAAATGAAGGGTAAGAACTGGAATCTAAATAAGCTACATTAAAATCTTCACCATCAATCGTCGTTTTATGGACACTAAGCTTGCCACTAAGCAAAACAAAGAATTCACTTCCGGGACTTCCTTGTTTGGTGATGGCCTCTCCTTTAAGAAAGGTTTTTTTTTCCATAATTAAAGAAACTTTTTCAATTGCTCCTTCAATGGTCACGATATCACTAAAAAAAGAAACTTTCTTTAGAATTTCTGAATAATCATTTTTCGAGGACATAATCACCTCTTTTTTTGATCACAATAGCCATGGAATCTTCACCAATAACATAATTTGGATCAGGATTAAATAATGGGAAATTAAAACGAATATTCTTAACACTTTGTAAGTTTTTAACTAACTCTTGTACATTGGGAGTAAACTGAGCTTTCTTTAAGGCATTTTCTTTTGCTTTATGGCTGTTTCCGGAGTTTTCCAGAATTCCAAGTAAATTCATTTTTGGGTTTAGAGCTTCAAATTTGACTCGAAAATCGCTGTAATTTAATTTTACCATCTCTGCGGGAATGATTTCAGTTGAAAGCATTGAGTTTGAGTGGGGATCTAACAAGTCATGAAAAATATTAGTGACCCCCAGTCCGGTAGAAGCCATGGCAAGAAGCAGCCTTGAATAATCTCGGCTATAAATAATTTCATGTACTTGAGCTAATTTAAGATATTGATCCATTTGACTATCCAGGATCTCTGCCACCACAGGGATTCCCTTGGCAATATTATTGAGTGTCATCGCTGTCATTATGGTTCTGGCATCAGCTTCCGTGCGCGTGGGCACGACTCCTTTAGGCCCGACGGTGGCGTCCGCTAAGATTAAAATTTTAAATGCCTTTTCGGGAGCACTCCGTTTTAAGACCTCTGCCGAAAAGAAATCACCTCGAATATGCTTAATTTTATTTAATTTTGGATACTCATGTAAATTTTCAATCTCTTCATCAGACACATTGTTAACCAAGACGATCTTATCGCTTTTTACCTGTGGATTTGATTCCAAAATATGTAAAAGCAAGGTATGCATTTCATTTTTCCATCCACAGATAACAAAATGTTGATTTAAAGCTGCTGTTTCCACAAGGCCCTTCCTATCTCTGATTGCTTTTTCTAAAAATACAGAAGAAATTTTTGCAGTCACCACGCCAATACCGGCAACTCCGCCAATCATCATCAATCCAGCCCAAAAACGACCTTCTGGAGTTACGGGGTAACGATCACCATAACCAATAGTTAAAATGGTGACGATGCCCCACCAAAGTCCATCCACATAACTGGTGATATTGGAGCCTTGTGTGCCCACTTCGTAATGAGAAACAACGGCAGGAATGATAAGCCACATACATACGACAAAGCTAAGGCTCGCGATAAAAGGGCTATTACTTAGAGTGGATATTATTTTTTTGTACACGATAAAGATATTGGAAGATATTCAATGTCGTTAATCAAATCTTTTTTTGTACGGTCTGGAAAATGGTGCCAAAAATATTTTCATTTTGATGATTATACATTGAAATTTCAATGGTATCACCGAGTTTCATAAATGGAGTCGTGATTTTTCCAACTTCTATTTGTTCGATCATTCTTTTTTCAGCAAGACAGCTTGAGCCTTTGTCATGATTTTCATTTGAAACGGTTCCACTACCTATGACAGATCCAGCCGCCAGATTTCTTGTTCTTGCAGCGTGGGAGATTAACTCACCAAAATGAAAGTGCATTTCTCCAGCATTGGCACAACCAAACTTTTTTTGATTGTAGGTGACAGTTAAAGGTAGATGAACACGGCCATCACGCCAAGCGGGCCCCAGTTCTTCTGGGGTGACAGCCACTGGGGAAAGTGCCGAGGCAGGTTTACTTTGGAAGAATCCAAAGCCTTGGGCCAGTTCTTCAGGGATCAATCCACGCAAAGAAACATCATTTATTAGTAAGATGAGCTTAATATGTTTTAGTGCTCCTTGAGGATCAATTCCCATAGGAACATCATCAACGATGACACCCACTTCGCCCTCAAAATCAGTACCATGGGAAAAATCGATTTGATCAATCATTCCTTTAGGTTTTAAAAATTCACCACATTCCCCTTGGTACATTAATGGAACCGTGGAAAGAGTTTCAGGTAAGGGGGCATTTCTGGCCTTACGAACTAATTTGACATGATAAATAAATGAAGAACCATCAGCAAACAACCACGTTCTGGGCAAGGCAGAAAGAAAATCAGTTGTTGCATAATCAAAGGTATCGTTAAGTTTATTTTCATTCAAAGCAGCATACTTTTTTTCCAATAGAGGAGAATAAGCATTCCAATTCTCTAGTGCCACTCGTAAACAAGGAGCAATTTCAGTTGCTAAAACGACTTTAGTTAAATAACGGGAAACCAATACCAACAACCCGTCTTTAGCATTTGGATCTTGAAAATTTGGATTTTTAATTGATCCTAGTTTCAAAGGCTACTCCATGGTAAACAAAAGATTTACACCCACGGAACGATAGGATTTCAAATCTTTTGCAACATCACCAAACTGTTCAAAATAAAGATTCAATCCAACGTCAGGCATGAACTTAAAAGTCACTCCTAATTGTAGCGGCGTCACAAAAGATTTTACATCGACAATATCCATGACAGATTTCTGACTTGAAGATTTATCTAAATTTAATGAGATAGCCGTTCCTAAATAGATTCCCATCGAATCTTCAAATTTAAGCATAAACCCAATAGGAATATCAAAATAAGTAAATGCCATGCTTGTCGAACTTAAGCTGGTATCATTTGTGATTTTAAGTGGTCTTTGTGTGTAAAACAAACCAGATCGGATGGCTACCTTTTCGGTTAGATCAAAAAAACCGACGGCTCCTAATTGATAACCTACTTGAGAAGAAGTAGAATAGCCCGCAGTCGTATCTCCAGACTGTTGTCTGAATCCACCCTCAATACCAAAACCAAGGGCCTGGGAATTTGATTGAAAAAATAAACAACATGTGAAAATTGGAAGAATCAAAGAAGTGTAAAAATTGAGTTTCATACTTTTATCCTTTTTCCTTGTTAGAGTCTCCGTATCCTATCGTGATATTTAGCGCTCATCAACTCAAGCCCTTAGTCCTGACTCAACTGCTCTTTGGATTTATTAAGTGCCCAAATCGGGTTTAAGGAAAGTTCATTAATTAATGGAGTTATTGAAAACCTAGAATCTTCAAATCGAATATGATGTTCACCCAATTTCCCTCGGGCTATCAGGGCAATAAATAGGAAGGAAACAAACAAAAAAGGAAGGGTTTTAAATCGATGCCACGAGGGAGAGGGAAGAAGAGAAAAACTGAGGAGGCTAGTAAACACAGTGACTAAAATAAGGTGAAAGGATTGAAATTCTGAAAGATAGTGATAATGCCAATAGCTCGGATAAATATTTAAATCCCACAGAGATTGATAATCTTCCCATCTCATCCAATAGGGAATCCCAAAGCCACTGTTTGTGATGATGAAAGGAAGGTTGAAATAATAAACGGCAAAAGTGAGCAAATATAAAATAGCGATATAAAAGTATCCCATCGAAAAAAATAAATCAATTAGTCGCGATCTATTTAAAAACAAGCTTAAAATGAGAATAACATAAATAGGCATTACAAAAAAACCCAGCACACACAGATCAAAACGTATCCCCCAAATAAACATTTGAAACACTTCATAATATGAAAAACTAATATTGGTGAAAACAAGGTTCAAAAATAAATAAACCCGAAAAAAGAAAAACAACAACAAGAGTCCAAGAAGTAATACGATAGACTTCGAGAAAAAATTAAAAGCCAATTTTTTTCTCTGTCCTGACTCGTTGAGCATAATATTTTCTTCTTTCTTTTTTCATAAATTCAGAGATTTAATTCCATTGTGGGAAAGATCATTTTACATAATTATTTCAGAAGTTCTACCTCTTACAGGGTGCGCCTGGTTCTACACTTAAAAAATTTGGAATTTGTTTATAAACCAGTACATTTATTAAATAATGGTGGCGAACAAAATCAAGAGTCCTATAAAAAGATAAATCCCATGGGTGAGGTTCCAACTTTGGAATACAAAGGTCTTGTCCTTGGTCAGTCAATGGCGATAATTGAATTTCTTGAGGAAGAATTCCCTAGTCCGGCCTTACTGCCAAAGAGCTTGCAGCAAAAAGCAAAGATAAGACAATTTTGCGAAAATATTAATTCATTTTTGCATCCTATATCGAACTTAAAAATGCTTCAATATCTAGAAAGCAAACATCAGTACAATCAAGCTCAAAAAGAAGAGTGGATTTCCTATTGGTATCCAAAGGGTCTTTCTGCTTTAGAATTATCGATTAAACAAAATGCCAAACAATATTGTTTTGGTGACCAGCTAACTTTTGCAGACTGTTTTTTGGTGCCTTTGGTTTTTACAGCCTTAAGATTTAATGTCGACTTAAATAATTATCCTGGTATTTTAAAAATAAACGAAAATTGTTTGCAATTAGAGGCTTTTAAAAAAGCCCACCCTTCAAATCAAATCGATACACATTAATGAAAAGTGTGGTTGCCCCTAAGGGGAGTTCACGTTACTAGATCTCTTTCTTGAGAATAGTTTTTACCAAGGAATTAGAATTTTTAATTCGACGAGTAAGTGTATGCATTAGGGCTTTGGCCCAAGCTGGTTTGGAAAACAACACGGTGTCTAGTTTTCCAATGGGAATCTCAATAAGTTCACAATCAGTAACTGCTTGAACTGAAGCCGAACGTTTCTCGTGATTAAAATAGGCCATTTCACCAACAAACTCACCTGAAGTAATTTGGGCAATGTCTTTTCTTTTAGATTCTGAGTCTAAAAAAACATCCAGAGTACCAGATTTTAAAATAAAGACACTTTGAGCAATGTCGCCTTCATTGAATAAAATATCTTTAGGCCCTAAAAAATGAAGTTTGTATTCTGAGTTATCTGACTGAGCCACAAAGTTGAGGGCGCGAGTGAGATTCGAAACAATTTGATCCTCCGAGTTTGGATTTCTCAAAAACTGGACTTGGCCAGTGACAACCTGATCAACAAAAAGCTCGTTGTCAGGAATTTCGCTTACGATAATAAAAGCAATATTTTTTCCGAACTCTTTAGAAAGCAGAAACTCAACAAGCTCAAACCCAGTTTTCTTTGGCAAAAGACCTTCAAGAATACAAATATGAGGAGGAAAGCTCTCTATTTTAAATAAGGCTTCTGAGCCGTCTTCAGCAAAGAAGAGAGTTGTCTTTTTTATATGGTTTTCAATAGCACTTGCAATTGACGATTTAATAGCCGGGTTTGCAAAGGCTAAAGTAAAGGTGCGTCTTTCATCAAGAGAAATCATCCAAACTCCTTCTATGGTTCAACGTACAGTTCAACCAATTACTCAAATAAAACTCAAATAAGAGTTCAACTTAGATCTTAACCTTGATCCTAATTTAGAGTTCAACAATCATATTAAAAACCATTTGGTGAATCTTACTATCTTTTGAGTCTAAACAAAAATAACCCGTTCTTTCAAATTGATAACGAGTTTCTTGATTAGCCAATTTCAAACTAGACTCAAGTTTAGCTTTGTGAATTATTTGTAATGAGTTTTGTGCTAGGTTGGATTTAAAATCAGAGCCCTCCTCTGTAACCTCTGGATTTGAAGTTCTGAAAAGGCGGCCGTAGAGACGGATCTCTGCTTCTATACAATCAGTTGCTGAAACCCAATGGATGATGCCCTTAATTTTTTTACCTTCCGCAGTTGGTTTACCGCCCAAGGTAACTGGATCGTACTCACATTTTAATTCAATCACTTCCCCAAGATTATTTTTTATGACTTCGTTGCATTTAATTACATAAGCATTTCTTAATCGAACTTGATTTCCAGGGGCGAGTCTAAAAAAATCAGCAGAAGGATTTTCCATAAAATCTGATTTTTCAATAAAAAGCTCTTTAGTAAAAACGAGGTTTCTTTTACCTAGCTCTTCTTTTTTTGGATGAATGGAGGCTTTGATTTCTTCATTTTTTCCTTCGGGATAGTTGGTGATTGTCACTTTCAGCGGGTGAAGAACAGCCATAGCTCTATGTGAAACAGAGTCTAAATCTTCTTTCACACAGGCTTCTAAGATTTCAAAATCGATTAAACTTTCCGCTTTCGCAACGCCAATTCTTTTTGCAAAGGATCGTATAGATTCAGGCGTGTATCCACGGCGACGCATTCCCGAGATTGTTGGCATGCGAGGGTCATCCCATCCAGAGACAAGGCCTTCTTTAACAAGTTGTAATAGTTTTCTTTTGCTCATCACAAGATAGGTCATGTTAAGTCTTGCAAATTCATACTGACGTGGCTTTGCTGGAACAGGAATATTGTCGATACACCAATCATAAAACGGGCGATGATCTTGAAATTCTAAGGTACAAATAGAATGGGTAATGTGTTCAATAGCATCACTCAAAGGATGAGCAAAGTCGTACATTGGATAAATACACCATTTTGTTCCCGTTCGATGGTGAGCTACCTTTTTAATTCTATAAAGTAACGGATCACGCATATTCATATTAGGAGATTTCATATCGATCTTAGCTCTTAAAGTGCATGCGCCCTCCTCAAACTCGCCATTTTTCATTCGACGAAAGAGATTCAGGTTTTCATCCACAGACCTATTTCGAAAGGGTGAGTCCTTTCCTGGAGTATTAAAGTCGCCACGATAGGCTCGGAGTTCTGACTCGTTTAAATCGCAGACATAAGCTTTATGATCTTTGATTAATTGTTCCGCCCATAAATAAATAGTTTCGAAATAATCAGAAGCAAAATATTCGTGTTTCCCCCATTCGAAACCGAGCCATCTCGCATCTGCTTTTATTGATTCTATGTATTCTGTATCTTCTGTTTCAGGATTTGTATCATCAAAACGTAAGTGACAACGGCCTTTGTATTCTTGAGCTAAGCCAAAATTTAAACAAATTGATTTCGCATGGCCTACATGCAAATATCCATTTGGTTCAGGAGGAAAACGAGTAACAACCTGGCCTTGATGAGTGCTGTTGGCAATGTCTTTTTCAATTATTTGTTTTAAAAAATTAGGGGCCTCTGGGGTAGGCGAATGACTCATAATTATCCTTAATCCACTAAAAAGTGTTACACTTTGAGACGTGGGCTTAAATTAATAATAAAAAAAAGGTAGACTGTTCTTAAATAACTTATATGAGAAGTGTTTCAAAATCACTCATAAAGTTATAAAACGATGCCAGGATATAGAGGAAACATTGAGATATAAGCCTATTATTTTGATTACTGGTTCCAGCTCAGGTCTAGGTTTTGCTTTGTCAGAACTTCTTTATAATTGCGATCAATACCGTGTTGCCATCACCGCAAGAAAATTTTCACAAGTAAAACTGCGAGATCGATTTATTGAAAAAGACAATTTCAAAATTTTTGATTTAGATATAGTTCAGGAAAAATCCAGGAAAAAGTGTTTAAAGGAAATTCGAGAGCTTTGGGGAGATGTGGATATCTTAATCAATAATGCCGGAATTTGTTTCAGGTCTGTTGTTGAACATATGACTGAAGAAGACGAGCAACTTCAAATGAAAACAAATTATTTTGGTCCTCTTGCTTTGATCAGAGATATTGTTCCAAGCATGAGAGAGAAAGGCCGAGGAAAAATCATTAATGTTTCAAGCGTTAGTGGAATGATAGCCATGCCAACGATGTCAAGCTACTCAGCCTCAAAGCATGCGCTTGAAGGAGCTAGCGAGGCCTTGTGGTATGAAATGAAGCCTTATGGAATCAATGTCTCTTTGATTCAGCCGGGATTCATTAAATCCAATTCTTTCCAGAATGTTTATTATACTTCAAATTCCAATCCTGATAATTTAGATCCTGAATCTCCATATAGTGACTACTATCTTTCTATGGGGCCTTTTGTTGAAAAATTAATGAATATGTCGCTTACAAAGCCAGAAGCTATTGCCCAGAAAATTTTAGGTGTTATTCAAAAAGAACGTCCACCACTGTGGGTTCCCGTTACCTTAGATGCGGTTATCTTTTATTATTTAAGAAAGATAATCCCCAGAAGATGGTTGATGCCCTTGTTGTTTTTATTTTTGCCAAAATCAAATATTTGGGCCCTTCGACACACGCTCAGGCGTGATAAGATCGGACACACAAATCGAAAAAACAAAGCCTCTTAGTGGTAGGCAGGGGCTCACAGCATATCATTAAATTTTCTTCCCCAAATTAGCGTTAAAGAGGACTCTCTGGAGATGGAGATTTGCTAATCTTTACAGCCTGAGTGGTGCCAATGAGTTGGTCTTTGATACACACCTGAGGATTCTGCACGACTCGCTGTTGTAGCTTGGTAAAAATTGGCTCACGTATGGCAAGAGTATTATCTTGCAAAACGCACTGTCGAGCAATTTTCAGCGTGAGATTAATTACAATTGGAGCCTTCATATTTGCAGACATCTGCGTTGGGTCATCAGGGATCGTAATGATACAAAAAAATCTAACTTTATCAGAGGGTGTCAACCTAATGGATTCATTATCTGTTTTGGTCATTCCTGGCTGGTATTTCTGAATGAAAAGTTCCGGTTCCAACAAAGGAAAGGCGATATCTGTGGACTCGCAGCTCTGCAACCAAATAAAAATTTCATCACTAGGGTCGTCGACTAATACGAACTCCCTTAGATCTGCAAACCCCAAAAGCCCTTCTGGAAATGTCAGAATATCTTCAGCTTCATACAAAACCTGTCCAAATCGCGAAGTTTGGATAAGCATAATCCCTCCTCATTACTAACTAAGAGCGCTAACCCACCTGAAACGGTTAATAGCTCCAACGATACCACCCCTATTAAAAATTTGGACTTAAATGAGCAGAAACTCAAGACTTTTACTTTCTTGTGCGGCGTTTAACAAATCATGTGAGCTACAGAATCATAGAATTAAAATAGAATTTAAAAAACTATTTATCTTCTTTTAAAGAATCAATTGCCGACAAAGGCTTCAACAAACTAGCCACTGATTTAGATTTGTCAGAAGATACTTGTGATGATTCTTTATTTTGATCTTGAATAGCTAAGTAGACTTCTTCTCTATGAATTTTAGTATCTTTTGGAGCTTCGATGCCCAGTCTAACTTGTTTTCCTTTGATTTGAACCACCCTAATCTTTATGTGGTCATCAATCGCTATGCTTTCACCCAACTTCCGTGTGAGAACGAGCATGGTAGTCTCCTTACAGTATGTTTTCAGTTCATTCGGTATAATTTTTCGGAACTGTAGGTATAATTTATAAAATAGAAAGTCAAGCCTTTGGTCGCATATTCTAAATTTGTAAAATTAAATTCATAACTCGAAATATGACTTAAGAGAGCGTTAAGGTTATTTGGTGCTTTGTCGTTTTAATTCTGCGAGCAGAACGTAGTCCAAAGCGGCTAATTTATGAGCAAGAGACTCTTCCTTAAAAACAATGGCTAAATCAATGTCCCCACCCTTTAGATGATCGTGAACCCGACTTCCAAACAAATAAATTTTAACATGTTGATCTTTAGATATGTATTTTTTAAAAACTGATAAAATTTGTTCCTTTGTTTTTTCAGAAAGCCTCTTTTAACTATACTTTTTATTCCAAGAACGATTGGGGTTTTTAGAAGGATTTGCTTGAAAAGCTCAGTAAGTTCCTTGGCTGCATATTCATGGGAAATTTTTTTAATTCGATAAGAATAGAGTCGTAATTAGTCATCTTGGCCATTATAAAAGCATTTTAAAAAGGCAGAGTCAATTATAAGGAACTGTCTAAATATAACTTCAAACTCGCTCCAGGCAAAATCACTGCCATAGATGCGGAAAATGTTACAAAATCACTGCCATAGATGCGGAAAATATTGACTCAAAAATAAGAAGAAGAGTATTCTCAAAAAAGGTGGGTTTCCTCGATGGAATATATAAAAAGAAGTCTGGACTTAAATAATGATTTAAAACATAAAAGCGTGTTATTGCTTGGGCCTCGACAGACGGGAAAAACTCAGTTAATTGAGCATCAAGTAAAGGCAGATATAACTTATGATCTTCTCCAAGCAGATGTATTTAGGGAGTTAAGTTATGCCCCTCAGTTAATTAGGCAAAGAGTTAACGACAAAACAAAATTAATTGCTATTGATGAAATTCAAAAGTTACCACTATTAATGGATGAAGTTCATAGCATGATCGAGAAATTGCGGATAAAATTTATTTTAACTGGAAGTAGTGCTCGCAAATTAAAAAGATCACATACAAGTCTTATGGCAGGAAGAGCGAGAGTTAAAAATCTATTGCCCCTAACCTCTAAAGAATTGGGAAAAAAGTTTAAACTATCTGTTGCTCTCCAGTATGGGCTTCTTCCATCAATTTATTTTTCAGAAGAAAAGGAAAAGGATTTAAAAGATTATGCCGGTCTTTATCTTAAGGAAGAGATTTTAAATGAAGCTTTAGTTAGAAGAATAGAAAATTTTTCTCGTTTTTTAGAATTTTCTGCATTAACTAGTGGACAGATTTTGAATTTTGAATCAATTGCTTCAGATGCTCAAATTTCTTCAAGAACAATAAGGGAGTACTATGCTGTTTTGGAGGATACTCTGGTTGGGTATTTATTAAGACCTATCCGCTCATCCCCTAAAAGAAAGAGCATTGCTACAAGTAAATTTTATTTTTTTGATATTGGCGTGATAAATTCAATTACTAAACGTCAATTGTCTTCAAAAACTAAAGAATATGGTGAAGCTTTAGAACATCTTATTTTTATGGAACTTCATGCTTTTAAAACTTACTCTCAAAAAAATATAGAATTAAATTTTTGGAATTCGCCAAGAAATGGAGAAGTAGATTTTATTCTTAATGAAGAGATAGCAGTTGAAGTAAAATCAAGCGAAAATATTTCTGTTCAACATCTTCAGGGGCTTGAGCTTTTAACAAAGAATGAAAAAATGAAAAGGCAAATTGTTGTTTGCCAAGAAAAGCATCGAAGAAAAATTGGAAATGTTGAAATTATTCCTGTGATTAGTTTTTTAGAGGGCTTATGGGGCGGTGAATTCGTATAGTCTGTAAGGGCCGGGCCATACTACAACGCGAGGGTTATTTAATAAAATCCAATAAACTTGGTTGAATCATTTTTCCAGAAGTTTCCAAAGTAGCTTTCAATGCGGAGTCGGCTTTATTGATGTCGGATACAACTTGAAAAACATCAGCATCCTCTAACTGAGAAGCGGTAAGTTTATTGTCGAAGATGGATTTTTGCAGAGAATCCAGAGTTCCGTTAATAGTCATAATTCTTGAGCCTAGCTCGGAACGCGCTAAAACGACTTGTGAAATGGACTGATCAATTAAATCTAGAGATTGTTGAATTCCTTCTTTGTCATTCGTTTTTAATGAGACTTCTAGTCCTCCAAGCACTTGAAATATATTTGTACCCGGATCTTGATTAGAAGGATCTTTAGTCCCGATTTTTGTTGCTTTTCCATAACTGGCAGGACCGCGAAGCAGAACTTTATTTTCTTGATCCACTGAAAAAATTTGTTCTGACTCGGATTCTTTTTGTCGTAAAGGATTTAAATCTTCGACTTTGGTAGGTGTGATTTGCCCGGGCCGAACCAGCCCATCTTTAGAAATTCCTTGCCCTAAAAAGACAGAGCTTCCTGGCAGGTTGACGGCCACGAATTGATCTTTATGGGTTTGCATTTTTAAATCCCCATTATCCCCAGAGTAATCCCCATTTTTATCAAAAGGCATGGTCTGGGTTTTAAAGCCAGAAAATATATAGCGTTCTCCGAGTTTTCGATTTCCAACTTGCACTGCTTGATTAAAAATCTGCTGAATTTCTTGAGCCGTCACATTTCTAGTTTGTTCATTTCCAGAGGCATCACTGGCCTGGCTAATGGCAAGCTCTTTGGCCCTGACAAGTAATTCAGATAATTCGTTGAGGGATTGGTCCGAGAACTCAAGAAAAGATTTTGCTTGAGTTATGTTTTTCACAAATTGCCCACTCGTTCTTTCCTCCGTGCGAGAAGAGAGAACTCGAGTTGTTGCTAGAGGGTCATCGGAAGGCTTGTTGATTCTTTTTTGGGTAGCTGCTTGATTTTGCAACTCAGACATGTCAGTGCGGTTTTTACTGATATTTTTCTGAGCTTGATTGTAATTCATTTTATCTGCAATTCTCATTTAAAACTTCCTATAACCTTTTTAAATTTAGAACTGTATCAAACATTTCATCCGCTGTTCTAATCAATCGTGCCGAGGCATCATAAGCTTTTTGCATCTCAATCATTTTGGTTGTTTCTTCATCAAGACTCACGCCACTAATGCTTTCCCTAATTTGACCTAATTGGTCTAAAATGTTTTTTTGATTTTCATGGGTTTTAATGGCTCTTTGGGCAATGGTTCCAATCTGTCCAACTTGAGCATTATAATAATCATCCAAAGAGGAGTTACCTTCTTCCATAACTTTTTGATATTGAATAGAGGAAATGATATTAGCAATCGTACTGTCGCCAGGACTATCGACTCTTGAAGCTGCAACAATTTTCCCTGAATCTAATTTAATGGATTCATTTAATGATAAAGTTTCAGAGGCGTCTTTAACTGATTCAGGCATTTCAAAAAATAAGATTCCACTTTTTCCATATTTATCATAGCCCTCTATATGAGCTTTATTGACTTCTGTTGCTAGGGTGAAGGCCATGGTATCCACTCTTGAAAGATGATCTTCAATCAATTCATCACGAATTTCCAAGGCTCCGCCAATGCGACCACCCCTAATCTGATCCGTGACACTAAACAAGCTTCCATTTTCGCTGGGTCGATAAAATATTTCAACACGATCGCGCTCATCGGTATAGGAAGTTTCTAAATCTCTGGAGG
The DNA here is from genome assembly GCA_017302835.1 of Deltaproteobacteria bacterium. Lineage (NCBI taxonomy): Bacteria > Pseudomonadati > Myxococcota > Myxococcia > Deltaproteobacteria bacterium. The sequence goes on from JAFLCC010000001.1 coordinate 349,426, forward strand.
ATAATCCCGAAACAAGAATCGCTGTGTTTCCTGCGGTGACACTAACCATCCCATCGCGACCCTCAGCCCAACTGATATCTATTTTTTCACCCAGTTTTTTCAAGAGCAAATCACGACGGTCGCGTTCATCATTTGCTGGGATCCCTTGAACTTCGACAAGCTGAATTTTTTCATTCAGGGTAGCTAATTCTTTCGTGTATTGATTGATTTCATCTACAGTAGTTTTAATTTGGCCATCGAGATCCACTTGCACATCTTTTAATTGACGATTGACTCGTTTAAAATCCTGTACCAAAGACTGAGCTGTTTCTCTGACCATAGTTCTGGAGGCTAAACTTTCCGGGGTGTTCGAGAGTTCTCTAAAGGAATTAAAAAAATCAGTCATAAACTGGTTTAATCCTTTATTGGTTTGTTCATTATAGACTTGTTCTACTCGTGCAAGGGAATCTGCTTTTGTTTCCGTCATGCCAAGGTTCATATTTTCACGTTGAATCTGTTTCTCTAGCCAAGGATTATTAACTCGGGTTACTTGTGAAGCTTTGGCCCCCATACCGATTCTTAACCGACCAGAACTGACAGGGTCATTGGTAACGATTTCAACACGCTGTCTGGAATAACCCTCTGTGCTTTTATTGGCAATATTGTGCGAAACAGTTTGTAAAGCCGTTTGCGAGTTAGATAGTGCTCTTTTACCAACGTCCATCATGGACGAAATTTTAGACATCCTGTCCTCAATTTATTTAAATTTCTTTGGAAACAAAATTACCAGATTGTTCTGGTCCTTGTTTATAATTCCCTTTTCGTTCGTATGTTTTCTTTCCAGAGAGAGTTTCTTTAATATTATTCATAGTCCCGTTCAAGGCTTGCAAGGCTTTTTGAGTGAGCAATTCATTATCTTTATTTATTTCAATAATACGAGTGATCACCATATCTAGTGTTTTGTGTAAATTTCTTAATTGATCCCCCATGACTCCAGGTATTTTCTGAGCGATTTCTAAAAGTCTTGGGTTTTCAGAGTCAGCTTTGATCATCACGCACAATTCTTTGGCATGTTTAAATCGCAGAGTATCTGCCAATTTTATTTTCTGTAAATGAAGCTCTTTTTGAGAATTTAGTTCAAGAATTTTATTCGCATCTGCCTCGACAAGTGCTTCTTTTTCTTTGCGAGCTAAATCGAGCAATTGAAGGTAAAATTTAATTAAATCTTCTAAATTTGAAACTAATTTTTCAAAGGCCTTTTCTTTTACCGCATCCATGCGATGTTCTCCAGTTCCGTATTTAATTTATTATTACGAATTAGTTAAAAAGACTTAATTCTTCATCCACCATTTTGTCAGCTACATCCTTTGAGTTGACGGAATATTTTCCTTCATCAATTAACTTTCTAAATTTTTCAACCTTTGCTTGATCCACATCGGGTGCTGCCAAGGCGAGTTCTTTAATTTTTTTAGCCTCCATCGCGCGAGCAGAAAGATCCACCTTGGAAGCCTCATTACTACTAGGTGAAAAAAGAGAATTAGCTAGGGTCGTTGGAGTTTGAGATTTTTGTGAACTCTCTGTTTTTTCAGATTTTCCACTGTCATTTAGATTTAGATTCTGACCAACTTTATTATGCGTAATTTTCATAAAGAGCCTCCTAGAATTGTCTCATACTGAATCATCGTATCATATTGGAACAGAATTTTAAAGCTAGTTTGCAGGTGATTGGATCTACAGGTCTTTAGTGTGTTCCTTTGAAAGCACAGACCTAAATCGCGTCAGCATTTGGTTTACAATTTCAGAATTTCCAGCAACTAAAGATCGGCTGTAGGGTGTATGAGCCTGATTTTCATAGGTTCTTAGAATTCCACCAGCTTCTTCTACTATCAATTGCCCAGCTGCTACATCCCAAGGGCTTAAGTTTTTTTCCCAAAAACCATCAAATACGCCTCGGGCAACTTGACAAAGGTCATAGGCGGCAGCTCCAGCACGACGAATGCCTCTGCAGTCCCCAACGAGAAGTGAAAATAAATCTAATTGTTCCTTAAGGGCAGGTTTGTTATCTGGGAAAAAACCGGTAGCTAGTAAGGATTTATTTAAATCAGTATTAGAATTAACTGACAATTTTTTTCCATTTACATAGGAACCTTGATTTTTAATGGCGGTATAGGTTTCTCCCAGAAGAGGCACGTCGATAACTCCAAGTAAAAGCTCACCATTTTTTTCCAAGCCTATACTGATACAGAAAATGGGAAATTGATGAACATAATTGGTTGTTCCATCGAGGGGATCGCAAATCCAACGAGCTTTTTCTTGGGCTCGTCCAGGATTCACCCCTATTCCGGCAAAGGCAGATTCTTCACCCAAAAATTCTGTTTCTGGGTATTTGCTAAGCAAAAATGATTTTATCACTTTTTCAGATTCCTTATCCGCTTCACTGACGAGGCCTGCAAGGTGTTTCTCCTCAACACAAGAAAGTTTCCCATAATAATCAAGTAAAACTTGCCTAGCTATTTTGGCTGCTTTGATAGAATCATATAAGGCTTGATTTAAATCCATAAAACCCCCATTCAGATGTAGTCCGTTACAAACTATATGTCACTCTTCTTAGGTCTCGTCGAGCGCCGCCTTCTCAGCTAGCGCAGCGTGCAAGTTTTTCAGGACAAGAAATGCAAACCCTTCTAAGGTCCCATTGACCAAGGGAAAAGAGATTATATAAAATAAACAATAAGTAGGCGTGTAGGGAAGCAGGCTAAATTAGTTTGATTTATCAAAAAGGAATTAAAGCATGGGTGCAAAATCTGATGTGGTTGTAAAATTAGTTTTGGTTTTTTTTATATCGTTATTTTCTTTTGCTATAGGGACATTTGTAGGAAAAAAGTACAGCGATAATCAGCATAAATTGGCTAAATTAGAACCAGAAGCCAAAGCAGTTCATGGCGAAAGAAATGTAGCCAGTGATCATGAGAGCGCAGAACATGGCACCCCTGCATCTGTAAAAAACCATAATGAAAAATCAGAAATGGTATCCGATGAAGAGATTAAAAAACTAACAGAAGAGGCTTTAAAAAAAGAAGAATTTATTGCTGACGACACTAAAGGAGAAAAACCAATACACAATCCTAACGTGCCCAAAACAGCAGTAAAAAATGCACATCATCATGATGAAGCCTTGGCTGCGGCCCAGGCATTTTTAGATGGTAAAGCACCAGAGGCTAAAGACGATGCAAAAAAAGAAGCGCGAATTCCATCAAGTCTCCCTAAGGATGTGGCTCAATATGCAGTGGGAAAGTTTACGGTTCAAGTTGCATCTTACGCGGAAAAAGCAGACGCGGAAAAAAAAGCAAATCAACTTAAAGAAATGGGCTATCAGGCAAATGTTTTCACGGCACAAGTGGGTGGAAAGAACTGGTACCGAGTATCCTTTGGCTTATTTTCTAGCCAGAATGAAGCCTTATCTGAAAAACAAAAATATTTAGAGCAAAATAAAACGGAATCTGCACTTGTACAAAAAATTAAAAATTAATAGAATAAAAAGATGAGGCGTTTCATCTTTTTAGGGTTCATAAGTTTTGTGTTGTTTTCAGTAAAAGGTTTTGCTGCTCAACCTCCAAAATTTGTAATTTATTTAGTATTCGATCAAATGAGAGCCGATTACCTATTGAAATATAGGTCTGAATTTAAGAGCGCTATATCAAAAACAAATGGTTTAGGTGGATTTGCCTATTTAATGGAAAAAGGTGCGTACTATCCGTATGCTCAGTATGAAGTTTTACAAAACATGACCTGCCCGGGGCATGCGATGATTTCAACTGGGTCTTGGCCAATAAATACAGGAATTTCAATGAATGACTGGTATTCTCGAAATACAGAGAAACTAGAATATTGTGTTGATGACAGTAAAGATGGCATTTCGCCGAGAAAGTTATTAACAACAACAGTCAGTGATGAATTTAAAAATTTAGATAAACCAAGTAAAGTTTTCGGAGTAGCTCTAAAAGACAGATCCGCCGTCATGTTGGCGGGGCACCGGGCAGATGGAGCCTTTTGGTTTAATGAGAAAAAATGGATTTGGGAAAGTAGTTCCTATTATAAAGAATCCCCTAAATGGATTTTAGATCATAATAAAAAATTAATTCCTAAGATTGCTGATAAAAGTTTGTTTCTTACAAATTGGGGAACTGAAACGACTATTAATATGGCGATAGATTTAATCAAGAACGAAAATTTGGGAAAAACAAAGGGAACAGATTTTTTATTTTTGAGTTTTTCGACTCATGACCTTGCAGGTCATGAGTATGGTCCTAACTCAGAAGAAATGAAAAAGTTAACCCTAGAAGAAGACAGAGAGCTATCTAGATTTTTAAATTTCTTAAATCAAAAATTTAATTTAAATGAGAATGTAGAAATAATTTTAACTGCCGATCATGGGGTTCCCTCTTCTGTTGAGTATTCTCAAAAAAATAAAATTGCGGCAGATCATTTGGATGAAATAAAAATTGTAGAGAATATTTATTCAGAATTAAACAAAAAATATTCACCAAATGAAAAACAAGAATGGTTTACCTCCATGAGACTATTTCATTTTTTCGTAAATTTAAAAACTTTGAATAAATTAAAAATCGATAAAAAGGAATTTTTAGAAACCAGCAGGGAGTTACTTTTGAAAGAAAATTTGGCAGAGGAAATTCTTATCCCTTCTAATTTTAAAAATCAATTGCCGGTGAGCACTCAGCTCAGAAATCAAGTTCAAAATAGCTATGTTGAAAGTCAGTGGGGAGATTTAATATTAGTGCCTAGACCCTATTATATGAACAAAGGGAAAACCTACACAGTGAATCATCTTACAGGATACGTATATGACAGGACCGTACCACTCATTTTCTTTGGTAAAAACTTTAAGACAGGACTTTTTTATCAAAAAGTTTTTGTCGTAGATATTGCTCCTACCGTTGCGGCCACTTTGGGAAGCCTTCCAGGAGCCAAATCAGATGGAAGGATGCTGCATGAAATCCTTAAATCTAATTAGAGCGTGATTGAAAAGTATTTATTGTACTACCTAAAGGATACTTGCACGTTTGCCCTAAAGGAGACTTGCTTAAAGTGAAGTAGTGGGAGTAGTATTGAACTAATTATGAATCAAAAAGTATTTGTCAATAGAACATTAAATCTTAAAAAAATAAAGTATATCGGCCTGGATATGGATCATACTCTTGTCAGGTATCACAGCCAAGCATTTGAAAGCCTCTCCTATTCTACAATTGTAAAAAAACTTATAAGTAAAAAAAATTATCCTTCCACATTAACAAAATTAAATTTTGATTATAATTTTGCGATCCGGGGACTAGTTATTGATAGAAAAAAAGGAAATCTTCTTAAGCTGAACCGCTATACAGCAATTAGAGCTTCCTATCATGGTTTAAAACCTCTGGATTTTAAAACCCATCAAAAACTTTATCGAAGTACTTATATTGATTTGGGTGATTCAGATTTTATGGCTATAGATACCTTTTTTTCAATCTCCTTGGCTGTTCTGTATGCACAAATTGTAGATCTAAAAGATTCAGATTCTTCGAATCTCTATCCTGAATACGCCCAAATTGCTGATGATATTTTATATGCATTGGATGAGGCCCATCGAGATGGAAGCTTGAAAAATGAAGTCAAAGATAACTTGGGAAAATATATTATAAAAGATCCAAAAGTGGTTGAGGGTCTTGAAAAATATAAAAAACATGGAAAAAAAATATTTGTTCTGACTAATTCTGATTACCATTACACGAAGTTATTAATGGATTATGCAGTGACTCCGTTTCTAAAAGAGCATAAATCATGGAGTGATTTATTTGAACTAGTGATAACTTTTGCACAAAAGCCCAAGTTTTTTTATGAAAAACGAAGCTTTTTAAAAGTGAATCCCGTTGATGGAAGCATGAGCAATTATGATTACCCTTTAGTACATGGAGTTTATCAGGGTGGAAATGCTTTTCAGTTTACCGATGATTTACAACTTGATGGCGATGAAATACTTTATATAGGGGATCATATATATGGTGATATTCTTCGGTTAAAAAAAGACTGCAATTGGCGTACGGCAATGGTTCTAGAAGAATTAGAACAAGAAGTTATAAATAATGAGAAAGCTGAACCGCTGGTAAAAGAAATTGAAAAACTAATGAAATTTAAAGAGCCTCTTGAAGATAAGTACACTGAATTGATGACAGAAAAAAGTGAAAATAAGTCCATCAAGGATGAAGAAATCAATGAACTTCAGGAAAAAATATCAATTGTAGATACACAAATAAGTCAGCTGATAAAAAAACAACAGGTAATATATAATCTTCAGTGGGGACAACTTATGCGATCTGGCAATGAAGAAAGCTATTTGGCCTATCAAGTAGAAAGATATGCCTGTGTTTATATGTCTAAATTGTCTGACCTGGTCACCTTGTCACCTCGGACTTATTACAGAGCCCCTAGACGGCCCCTTTCTCACGAAACAGTATAAGAAAGTTTCCTATGCCTCAACTCTACGTTGAGAAATTAAGGTGCTAGCTCGCAAATCGGTTTGGCAAATAAAATCTTTTTAATGTTTTTCTCTATATTTGGGACTTGTATCTTTAAATAGACTTGAAACTTTTTACTTTTTTTAGATTGAGGACAACTAGGTAAAGGTAAATTCACGAATTTATCTGGGGAATTTTTCTTTGACTGATTAAGGTTCATTTGAAGATCTTTTAGAAAATAAAACCAGCATTTTTTTGCTGATTTATCATTATCAAAATCACAAGGAACTTTGTATCTTTGAAAATACTCCAGAGCATATTTTTTATTACCGACCGTAACAAGCTCGAAAAGAAGATCATTATTTCTAACCCCAGAGAATACCTTAACATATTTCTCAGAATCATAAATTTCAAATTTGGTTCTTGAGCTCAATTCATCGGCATCCTTCAAAAACAAGAAGTGGGCTTTGACTCCCCAAAGAATGGCTCCTTGAGATTCGACTTTTTTAAAACCTTCTAGTTTAAGATCATCACAGGTACGTAGTTTTTTATTAGAGTCTAGATCTTTGATATTTTTAAAATAAATGGAATTTCCTACAAATCCGGGATCCAGTTTTTCAACAATGGTCAGAGAGTGAAAGGCTTTACAAATTAATTTTACCTTTTCGCCTTCAACAAGATCGCTATCTTGTAAGAATTCAGTTTTTGTTACCACTGGGGTTTCAAATTGAGCCAGGGCCAATCGGAATGACAAAAGTAAATATAAGATAATTTTCATAATTAATACTTGCTTTTAAGATTCGCTTTTTCAACTCTTTTTTCTTTGATCTGATTCTTATCATCGACGAAAACAACCTGAGGTTTGTAGGTCAGGGCTTCCTTTTCGCTCATTTGACAATAAGCTACAATAATTACAAGATCTCCCTTTTGAACTTTTCTTGCCGCAGCACCATTCAAACAAATTTGTCCTTTTTTACCCTTGATGACGTAGGTAGAAAATCTTTCACCGTTATTGCAATTTAAAATGTCCACTTTCTCGTGAATTAAAAAATGTGCCGCTTTAATCAATGACGGATCAATAGAAATTGAACCTTCATAGCTTAAATCGGCCTCTGTAACTGTCGCACGATGAATTTTGCTTTTTAAAATATTTAATTCCATATAATTCCTATTTATTTAGTTGTAATGAAATCAGCAGACCTTTTAAAACCAGATCTGGAATGATATAATCATAAATTTTTTCTTTTTCAAACAAATGAGAAAATCCACCTGTCCCTATTACAAGGGTTTCTTCGTTATTAAAACATTCCTGTTTTAACTTGAAAATAATTTCTTTCATTTGGCCAAGATGACCAAAATAAAGTCCCGATTGAATGCTTTCAACAGTTGATTTTCCCAGCACTTCGGATAAAGAAATGATTTCAACGGAGGGAAGTTTGGCCGTTTTACTTTCAAGGGCCTCCATAGAGATTCTTAAGCCAGGAACAATAGATCCACCCAGATATTCTTTGTCTTTGGTCACAGCGCAAAAGGTAGTTGCCGTACCTAAATCCACGATAATCAGGTTTTTATGGGGATAAAGAAATGTAGAGGCAATAGAGTTCGAAATCCTATCCGCACCAACTTCTAAGGGATTTCGATATTTAATTTTTAATCCAGTTTTAACGCCCGCCTGTAACACAAATGGATTTATGTTGAAATATTTCTTACAGGCGCCTTTTAAAGAATATAATACATCAGGAACAACTGTACAAATAGTTATATCTGAAATGGTTTCAGGTAAATAGCCATTTTCACGAATGGCCGTTCGAAGAAATATTCCAATCTCATCAGAGGAAGAACTGCCCTTTGAGTTTTTTCTAAAAGAAATAACCATTTTATCATTGTCAAATAAGCCACCAAAAATTTGTGAATTGCCAACATCAAGGGCTAAAATCATAATGGTTCTCCAAATAAAATATTATTTACGACTAAGGTATTCAAGTTGGCGATCCCTGCACAAGGAATAGAATCACCTGTTTTTTTGTCCCACAAAGAAAAGGCATGCTTTGTTTTATCTGTTGAAATCTCATGTAAATCATTATGAATGACATAATCAACGTTCTTATCTGAAAGCAACTTTTTGACTGCGGCGTCTTTAACATTTTTTAATTTTGAATCGGTTAATTTAAATCCAATTATTTTAACCTTCTTATTGGAGCTGTATGTTTTTAATTTAGAGATAATTTTAAAATTTGGTTCCAGAACAAGACTAATTTCTTCATTAGACTCTATTTTGTTTGAACCCTTTATTGTAGGAAAAGGTAATGGTTTTGATTTCGATTTGTTTCTAGACATGGATCTAATTTCTTTCACAGAGAAGTCGCTGACTGCGGCTGCGTGAAAAACAAAGTCATACTTTGAATTTTTAAGCTCAAATTTCAACGAAGAATTTAAATCGCGGAAGCTAGAAAATTTTTTTAAACTGATTTCGGAACAGATTTTTTCTTGAACCCTTTCACTTAAAAGCAAGGTTACCTGAAAACCCAGTTCCGTAAAAAACTCGGCCATTTTAATGGAAGTCGATCCCGTGCTTGCATTTGTAATAAAGCGAACAGAGTCGATTTTTTCCTGTGTTCCTCCACCCGTGATTAAAATTCTATTTTTGAAAATGCTCTTAGTGCCTAGAAATTTCTTTGGTCTGCTTGACCCTTTAAGGGTTTTTTTAATTTCGGTAAGAATTAATTCGGGCTCCAGAAGTTTTCCATAGCCAACCTCACCACAGGCCAAAATTCCTGATCCTGTAGAAGAGATAGTGATTCCCATAGCAGCTAAGTTTTGCATGGATTTTTGAGTCACCGGATGATGGTACATTGATGAATTCATTGCAGGAAATAAAATAAAAGGTTTTTTGAAATCATGGGCCAAAAATAAGGTACTTGCTAAATCGTCTGCAATTCCAGCAGAGATTTTATTAATAAAGTTGGCGGTTGCAGGTGCTACAACGACAATATCGGCATCACGGATTAATTTTATGTGACCCATGATTTGCCCCTCTTCGAACACGGAAGTATGAACACGAATACCCGTAAGGCCCTCTAAAGTTGCCGTTCCAATAAATTGAGAAGCTGATGGAGTCATTACGCATTGAACTTGGTGACCCTCTTGAGCCAACTTAGAAACGACATTCACGGCTTTATAACAGGCTATAGATCCCGTAAAGATAAACAATATATGATTTGAAGTTTTTAAATCAGATTTCAACATTGTCGATCAACCTCACGGCCCCAACTTGAACGGCAGCATATCTTCGATGATTAAAATCAACGATATAGTCAACTATAAGACCTTCTTTTTGAATTTTATCGGCAGCTTCTTCTGCTGTTTTTGAATTATTAATACTTTGAAATATCACAGAGCTTTTTTCAAGTTCAATAGAGGATAATCGTTTGTTTCTTGAGCTCATTGCCAGCCCTGAGGCCTCACGAATTGTTGGACAAGAGACAATAGTTATCGGCAGAAAGAAATATTTTACCATGTCTTTAATTAAGGATAGTTGTTGGTAATCTTTTTCGCCAAAATAAGCTCGATCAGCCCTGGTGATATTAAATAATTTGAGAACAACAGTCAGAACGCCGTTAAAGTGATGAGGCCTGTTCGCTCCACACAAGGAATAACTAAAATCATTTTCAATGACTTTCAGCCTATAATTGTCCGCATACATTTCCTTAGTCTCAGGAAGAAACAAAACATCAATTTTTTCTTCAGTAGCAATCGTAATATCTTGTTCTAGGGTTTTAGGATAGTTTTCAAAATCTTGTAATTGATTAAATTGAGTAGGGTTAACAAAAATGCTTAAAACCGTTAGGTCATTTTCATTTTTAGATCTACGCAATAGCGAGACGTGGCCTTGGTGCAAGGCTCCCATCGTAGGAACAAAACCAATAGATTTCTCGCTTGGAATCGTTTTTCGCCAAAATTGAAAATCTTTTACTGATCTAAATACTTTCATAAACTTCCATATACTTCCATAAAATAAAATTCCTTATTAGAAATAACCAAATAACTCGAACTCGCCCGTGAACTTGCGTTAATATTTTTCGCTATCATTTGGAAAACTAAGGTCCTTCACTGAGTTATTAAAATTATTGAAAGACTCTAAAATAAGACTCTTCCCATTCAGAAATCGTCTTAAAAATTTAGGTTTAAAGTCATCACTAAAGCCCAATAAATCTTGAAGGACCAAAACCTGTCCATCTGTGTCTTGGCCCGCACCAATTCCAATGGTGGGGATATGAAGGGACCCTGTAATTTCCTTAGCCAGCACGCTAGGGACACATTCAAGAACTAGGGAAAAGCAACCGACATCTTCGAGCATTTTAGATTGTTCAAAAATAAGTCGATGGGACGCAGCTTCTCTTCCTTGTACTTTAAACCCGCCCATAGTGTGTACAGATTGAGGAGTTAGGCCAAGATGTCCCATGACGGGGACTCCGGATTCAACAAGATGCTTAATTAATTCCAAATTTCCCAAAGCGCCCTCTAATTTTAAAGCTTCGGCACCGGCCTTCATCAAAAGCTCTACATTATTCATATTTTCACTTAAAGATTTTCGATAGGATAAAAAGGGCAAGTCCCCAATAACAAATTTATTGGGAGCTCCGACGGAGACTGCCTTCGTATGCCATTCCATCATTTCAATAGAGGCATTGATGGTTGTTGGGTGACCGTGCATGACCATGGAAGCGGAATCGCCTACCAAAATGCAATCTATATTAGAGTCATTTACAATTTTAGCGAAGGAGTAGTCATAACAAGTGATCATAGAAATTTTTTCGTTGGCCTTTTTTTTATCAATAAAAGTAAAAGCATTTAGTTTGTTTTTCATAATTGGATTCCCTTTAGTTTCACAAAGGCTCTATAGAGCTCTTGCGTTGGAAGTTCTTTGTTTAGTGAAGTTATATTTTTAGAAATTGTAAGAAGATCTTTTCGTTGTAAAGGTCCAGTTAAAGAATGGTCTTTAAGATTTTTAAAATTATTCAAATTGATCTGTAAATAGTGGTCTAAAGCAGAACCGGGAATGTTCCAGTTTTTAAATTTGGTATTAACCAGGGACCATAAAATTATGGGAAAGTTTCCAGCAATTACACAGTAGGCATGATAAAGGCTTTTTTCTTCTTCGGATAGGACAGAAAAAGAATTTGGCAAAAAAGGCATTAGATCAGAGAGCTTTAGCGTGTCTCCATCAGGTTTAAATTGAGAGGATGTGGTATGGGTAATTACAAAATGAATTTTATGATAATCCTCCAAAGGGTACAAAGTCTCTGAAAAACTCATTAAAGGATGGCAACCAAAAACTTGCGGGTGGCTAAGAGCACCTGAAAAATGAATCCAAATTTTATTTGGCTCGTAAAACTTCTCTACAAAAGGAATAATTGCTGAATCGGATATGGCTAGAAAAATTCTATCTGCATTTTTAATTTGAGTTTTAAATTCAGATTCACTTTGATGATGTCTGCTGATATTTTCAAATGGCACATCGAGTAAGGATAGATAATGTGAAAAATGCCGCGCCATTTTTCCATTACCAATAATTAAGTTCTTTAAAAGGCTTGCTGATGGCAAGCGGTTACTGCTTATTTCATTCATTTTCAATGGGTACCTGTTCCTTTGATAGTTGAAATCAAGTCCTTGAGCGGAAACATAGCACAAGGAGATTGATAAAGAAAAGAAAAATCATTAGATTACTCCTAACGCGAATTATCCCCAGAACTCGCATTCCTAAGTTAATTGAGGTATTGATGAAAATTTCTAGTTGGATCTATTATTCGATAGCTGGAATAGTTGTTATTTTAGGTGTTTCCGTCGCTATATTTTTTGGCGCAAAACCCAGGTCCTTGCCAAAGATTTCCTTTAGTCATTTTGAATCTCCTGAAGAATTTGGTGGTAATATTTATAAAAGATTAAGACTAGAAATAAATAGTCATCACGTTTTATTTCTAGGGGTTCAGCCTCAAGAAATGGATCACCTGTTAATTTGGAAAGGGTTTCTGGATAGTCTAGAAAATTCAAATAAATTTGAGTTGGTCATAGCCGACAAATCATTAGGTGAGATAAAAGAATTTCAAATTAACGAAACTATTTCTTTGCAAGAAAACCCTGAGGAAATTGCAGAGTATTTAAAAAAAGTAATTTCAGGTTCTAAAAAAATCATCATTCTGGCGCCTACTTCTTATCTAAGTTATATGATTCAAAACAATTTTCAGTCGTTTCTGAGGGACGCGATATATGGAAGCTCAGAAAAAATCTTTGACGTAAGTTGGCTGACGTTTTCATTAAGTAAATTCGCCAATCAAAGGGAAGACGAAAAATCAATACCCTTTCCTTGCAATACAAGCCCACACGATTTAGATGGCTCAAGCGAGTTAGGATGTCTGATATTAACGAAATCAAAGGTAAACTACAGAAAAAAAAGAATTTCTAATAAATATCCTGGAATGTTAGAACAAATTGGAAGTAAAGAATATTTAGCTCTATTTGCCCCAAAAAACAAATAGTTACAGATTTTTCCCCTCAAATTCACCTTGATAGCTAAATTTAGTTCGAAAGTACCCAACGCCTTCAACGTAAGCTTTTGGTTTGTAAGCCTTAAGTACCTGGTCCCAGTTTAATTCCTGCCATCCAAAAACTTCATAGACAGAGTTTTTGACATTTCGAGCTTGTACATATTGGAACACTTCAGAGTCTAAATTTAAGTAATCTCTTTTCTTAATTAAAGAGGGCAGGTGAAACTGAGCAAATTGAACATCTAAATTTTGTGTTGCAAAACCAGAAGCTCCTTGGGCAACGAGTTGATCCACTTTCTTTAGCTGTGTGTATCCACAGTCATAAGTTAAAAGCACTTTATCGGAGATTCTCTCATAGTTTAAGATATCTCGTATTCTTGCTTTTGAACAATACTCAAGTAGAATTTGGTTTGCTTTAAGTGAAGTGAATACATCCAGTTTGATTTTTTTATCAAGAGGAAGAATAATAATTTCTTTAAAATTACTTATTGCAATTTTTAAATTAGGAAATTTCTTAATAACCAAATTAATATTTTTATTTTCATAAACCGTATTTAAATTTAAATTCTGCTTGAAATAAATGAGATCAAATTTTGAGTTATCGACAAAATAGTTGTAGTTATATTTATTGAATGCCTTTAAAAAGCCGAATAAAAATTTCTTGCCAAGAAAAGTGTTCGGCAAATCAGAATTTAGAGACCAAAACTGACTCAATAATTTTAAGTTGGCTGTAAATGAAGGCTCTTTGGCTCTTGCTTGATCCACAGGGTAAACAAATTTAATGAGATGGAATTTAAAATTTTCGTTTAAATCATATCTTTGCGTTATGTTCATAGTTCCTAAGGACTCAACCCAGGAGTCAAAAACCTTTGTGTAAAGTCGATCATAAATAAAATCAGAATTGGTATCGAAAAAATGAAGGGAACTATTTATGCAAAGATCTAAAGTATTTGTGAGTTGCCAATGAGTGATGCAATTATAGTGGCTAGATTTTTGAATTTGCTTCCAAGCAATCTGAGGTTGGAAATTTTGAACTAAAGGTACAACGGCTTTTTTTCCAAACAAAAGAAAATATTTAAAGTTAACCAATAGATTTTCTAATAATTTATTTTTTTTAATATTTGAGTTGTAATTTTGAATCCAGTTTTTAATTAAAAAAAGTTCAAAAGATTGAGAGTTTAAAAAAATATTTCTAGAAATAAAAAGATGATTATTAGTAAAGTATAAAATGTTGGTTGGATCAAGAATTTCTACAGTAAGTGCTAAATTGGTTTTTAGTTTTAAGAAGACTTCAATTTCTCTGAGTCTTTTATTAAATTCGACAACATCCTTATTGATTTTTGAATTCCAATCCAGTTTTTGATTCTGTGTGCAGTTGGAAATCTTAAAATCTTGATAAATCACTTTTTGAACAAATGTAGATTGAATGCAGATGTTAGATTGCTGGCTGTAAGAAAAGAATAAAATTATGATTACAGCACTCAGCAAGGTGGAGAAAAGCAATGCTTTTTGTAAATTCATACAAGAGCTATGGCACAATTTTTCAATAGCCTGTATCAAAAAGTGTCAACCATGAATTTTTTTTACTGAGGGAAAAACGCCAATTCTATTGTCGTTTTTTTTGATGAGCTCAACAAGTAATTGAATAGATTTCTCATAATGTTTGGATTCCATCGGCAAATAGAGCCATTTTTTTAGAACGGGATGATTTTCCGTTCCTTTCAGCGATTTTTTGAGACTCTGGTGATGACTATGATCTGTGGGAATAAGAACTCCATTCCAAATTTTATATCCGTATCGGACGCTTCGCCAGGATTCTTCGTCTCCTTCGCACAACCCACTCACCATTTTGTAATTAAAATAAATAGCAACACTTCCGAACATTTTTTTACAAGCAAAGGTTTCTCTTTCGACAAGGGTTTCAAAAAAATGAGCTTGGGATGATTTTGAAAGTATTTTTTCATAGTTTGGCATAGAATAAAATTACCTTTGACCTATCTACTTTGCTGCAGCCGTGCCAATGTCTCTAGGATCAGCAACGGCAGTTAGTTCAGTATGATCCTTATTTAAGGTTACCGCCATTACTCGACAGGGTATTTCACCCAATTCAATTTTATATCCCATAGCTTTAAGTTTTTCTAAGTGAAGAGCCCCGGGTCCTGGACGCTCAAGAAACAAAGTGTCGGGTTGCCACTGGTGATGAACGCGGATATTTTTAATGGAATTTTCTAAGGATTGTTTGAAAAATAAATGATTAAAAATAGTCAGGGCCGTACAACTGATAATTCGCGTTCCCCCTGGAGCGCCAACGGACATAATGGGTTTGCCAGTTTCATCAAAGACAAGCGTGGGAGACATGCTTGAAAGTGGCGTCTTGAGTGGCTCAATAGAGTTGGCATCAGAGCCAAGGGCTCCAAACAAATTGGCGGTTCCAGGTTTTGCCGAAAAGTCATCCATTTCATTGTTTAAAACAATGCCCGTTCCCGTGGCTACGGCTCCTGAGCCCATCCATCCATTAATGGTTTGTGTAGAGCTTATGGCGTTCCCCTCCTTATCAAGAAAAGACATATGTGTTGTTTCTGTGGATTCATAGACATCGTCTAACACTCCAGATTTGATATCTGCTGCTGAACGTGCTTTATCAGGCATAATTTCCTTTTTTCGTTTTTCCAAGTAGGAATCAGAAATTAACTGTGTCATGGGAACCTTAACAAAATCAGGATCACCTAGATATTGAGCGCGATCGGCAAAGGCCATTTGAAAAGCGGCCGCTTGATAATGGATGACTTTGGCAGAATTTATTTCCAACGGAGACCAAGACTCTTTTTCCAACATTTTTAGAAATTGTAAAACATGAATTCCACCAGAGCTTGGAGGAGGCATCGAGACAAGCGTGTAATTCATAAATTTAGAGGTCAGAGGAGTTCGCGATTTTGTTTGGTAATTTAACAAGTCCTTCTCGGTGAGGATACCTTTCTCGCTTTTTATAAAATCGACAATTTTTTTGGCGGTTTCTCCTTGATAAAATTCAAGGACTCCATTTTTAGCAATAGCGCGCAAAGTTTGAGCCAGATCTTTTTGGACAAGAAGATCACCTTCACTATAAGAGTTCCCATTCTTTTTTAGAAAGATTTTCTTTGAATCTGGAAATTTAGCAAGAACATCTTTTCTAGCAGCCAAAGCCTTGGCAAGGCTTGGATAGACAGAAAAACCCTCATCGGCCATTTTAATTGCGGGCTCGATCAATTTCTCCCACTTCATTGTTCCAAAACGATGATGGATTTCCCACAATCCTTTAATCAAACCAGGAACAGCGACAGATAAAGAACCATCTTTTGAAAGAGTGGTAAGATATTCTCCATTTTTATCAAGGAACATCCTCTTAGTTGCATTTAGAGGCGCTCTCTCGCGGAAATCAATAACAATAGTTTCCTTCGACTTTGCCTGATGAAATACAAAAAAGCCGCCTCCACCGATGCCCGTAGAGTGGGGACGTTCTACAGAGATAGCAAATGAAGCGGCCACAAAGGCATCAATCAAGTTTCCGCCTTGGTCTAAAATTTCGGCTGCCGCCTTAGTCGTCAAAATTCCCTGCGTTGCCAAAGCATAGGCTTTTCCAGTCTTCAAAAAATCTCTACTTTGTGGACTGATAAATTCAGATGCAATAACAGAGTTTTTTGAACCGAGCTTCTTTTCTGAGCTTGAACATCCAAGAAAAAAAGATGGAATCAAGAAAGCTAAGGGTAAAAACGCAAAAGAAATGAGAAGAAGTTTTATTTTTTTCATAAAATCCATTCTATAAAATATAAATATGAAGACAACTATATCTGTCTAAATTTGGGACAACAGGTTGAATAAAAATAGAACACCTCAACAAAACTCACTAAAATCAAACTTGTCTACTTTTAATACATAATGCTGACAGTATTAGGAACTTTGTTATTTAAGGCAGCTGTAACCAATTAATTTTGCAAACTAAAAACTGGTTTCATATTTGCTTTACTCTTTATTAAGAGGAGTCCCATGAAAACACATCTGAGCAAAACCAATAGCCTTTTCATTGCTATATTCATGGCCCAGATTTTTATGAGCCACACCACGGCCCTAGCTGAAGGTAAAGGTTTTAAGCATACCTTTGAACACCAACAGGCATCTGGAGAGTACGCACAACCAACTCCCGATTATCAAGATAATCCTCAGATTCAAAATAATAAAAATTTATCTATAAACGTCTCTGTAATCCCAGGAAAAGAGGCAGATTCAGATGGAAAAGGAGGATCCTCTCCAGCTGTTGGTAGCGTAACAGTAGAGGGAACCCCTTCGACGGATCCAGCTTTAACACCGTCTTCGATAAGACGTCAGATGTTTTTGGAAGATAAAGAAGCCTATCGAAAAATGATGCAAGATTATAAACACAGTATGAAAACAGCGGGAGCCAAGCAGGAATGGCAAAAAACCATTTGGGGATCTCAGCTCAAAAGATTTCCCGTAGAGACTTTATTATTTTTCGTGGCCATAGGGGTTGTAAATCATGCTCAGCTCATGTTCGATTACGCCAACAACCCGCTTATCATGGAACAGCATTTAAAATCCTTAACTGATCCTATTGGGAATCTTTCTTTTTTGGCCTTTATGGTGGCCAATGGGTACGCCCATCATTTCTTTGATAATCCAAAACTGACAACTCGGTTTGTAAAAGAAGATGCCGCCAATATTTTTAGAAGAACTATATTTATGGAAAAATTACGTAGAGGAGCTACGGAGGCAGAATTAATACAAGAAGCACAAAAATATACCGATGGAAAATATGTAAGTGCAACTAAAAAAATCTATGGCCATTTGCTTCCATATCTTGCAATGACCGCTGGATCTATGGCTTCTCATTTAACTGGGGATATTTTTCACCAGCTGCAAGCTTGTGTAAAAAGTTTTACACCTAAGAAAAGTGCAGATGGTAAAGAGAAAATAAACGACCCCCTCACTTTAAGCGAGGATCCTTGTGATGTTGCTTGGCGAGAGTGGACTCAAGAGAAAAAATTCAATACCTATGCTCCAGCTTTGGCATCGATGATGGTTTCCCAAGCCTTATCTACCTTAGTTTCAATTGGATTTAAAAAATCAGGTTCTGGAATTTTTCCAGGCATGGGAGAGGCGCTTGCTGGAAAACAAGCTTTTAATTTTAAATTGCTTGGTTGGACGGTTTTAAAAGAAATGAATCCATTAAGTTTAAGATTTAAGGCTGTACAAATTATAGGGCATATTTCAAATCTGACACTTTTCACCGCTTTAGACCAACTCGTGCATCATTTCGTTTCAGACATCGTACTGAATTTAACTTATGGTAATTACAATCCTTGGTTTAACTCTGATGCCTTCCCAAAAAAGGCAGAGAATCTCTACAATATTTTAGAAAAAGAAAGCAAAGAAAAATATCAAACTTTGAACAGTGCGTGTGTGAAAGACATTCAAGATTACACCTGTCAATCCGAAGATATTATGGGGTTCTTACATAACTTCACAGAGACAATGACCAAATGGAAAGAATTCAATAAAACCAAACCAATGACCGCCCATCAAAATTGGCTCGAAATGGTCAATAATTTCCAAGCCACCGAAAGATCAGCATTCCATTTCTATCGAGAATTTTTGCATGATTTACAAACAACAGAATACTACCGCAAAAATCCCATAGTAAGTAATGCTAAGCCAAATGAAACTCAGGCTGAAAAAGAAGCTAGAATTGTTAAAGAAATTGAAAGTGGCAGTGACAGTACTGAGGTGATTAGGGATGTCCCGGAAATGCTTAATTATATCCGTTATCCCTTATTTGGAATTGAACCTACAAAAGGAATTGCAGATTTTGATTATAGCAAATGGAAGGATTATTACTTAAGCAATCCGAAAAAAATTCAAGCTTATCAATTATTGAAGGTAAAAACAGTTGCAGATGAATTTGTCAAATATATGGATCAAAATGGATACGCGTCTCTTAATTTGAAATATGATGAGGGAAAAATAAGACAAGTTTTAAGTGGATTGGCCTCCGATGATCTAGTTAGGATTGGAAATGCTATTAATTTAATGAGGCATTACGCTGAAGTAAAAAATGCTGGCGCCTCTGATAAAACTCAAGAAATTTTTAGAGATTTTTTAGAAAAATTGGGTAGGCCTGCACCGCTTATGTATCAAGGACAAGGGTTTAGTTTTGCTTTTGAATTAAACTCAGATTTTTTGGAAGGCTTAAAGAATATGGTTCTGCCTCATGCTTTAAGAAATATAAGATTGTCGACGCAGTATAGCTTTTCTAAAAAAACTGATTATTTTTATTATAATATGCTTTGTGGTCCACAAGTAAGTTCTCCGGAAATGATATCAGGTAAGTATATAAAGGCTATTTTCGGAATTAATACAGGCATTCCTTCAGGCCTTCAGGCTTTATTTATTCCACCTGCATTAGTGTCAGAATCTGTAGATGCGGATATTTGTTCCAAAGCCTTTTTATTTAAAAACTCAAATCAAATTTATAGTGATACAATTATTGATGAAAAAACAGGGAATAAATTCAAAGGGGTTTTTCAATTCATATTTAAAAATTTTAATACAGAAATAAAATCAATCATTGATGCTAGTCCAAAGTTTAATATAGCCATGGGAGCTGAGGAATTTCCTGAGTTTACAAAGTGGTGGGAAAGTAAAATTGAAAGTAAAGTGATTGATAAGCTCAATGAATTTAAGGAAGATTATCATGGAATCACTGTTGATCTTTTTGAGACATTATTTAAAGAAAACTCCCGATTGGGAAAAGATATTGTTAATAATTCTATCGTTTTTGCAAATATGCAAGAAGCCAGAACTTATTCAATGATTATTGCTCATGTATTAAAAACATTAGTGCCAGGAGATAAATTAAAAGAATTTATAGATACTACAAATACCCCTATTAAAAATTACAAAATAACTGAGAAATCTGATATTCTATTGTTTCAACGGGCCGCTTATTTACAAGATTTTGACGCCATTAAAAATGGAACGACGCCTGTTATTTTTAAGTTTCAAACTCGATTAGAAGAATTGCTAACCCTATACCATAACACTCTAAGTGGTTACAAAATAAAAGAAGTAATGGGCTCTAAAGGCAAAAACATCAAAGTCGTTGATTCAATTCAAGATGAAGTTAAAACGAATGAACTTTCAAAAAAATCTGATGAGCTTTTTAAAAGCATTGATGAAGATCTTGATAAAGTTATGACTCTGATTGCTGTGCCAAAGGAGAATAATAAGTCACACTCGGTAATTGCGTATGCAAAAGCTCAGTTAGCAAAAATATCAAAAGAGCTTCAGTATACCAATGAAATGATTAATCTTATGTCATTAAAGATAACAGAGCGAATACAAAAAGTTGTATCTAAAGAAGTTCAAGAGTCTCGAGAAGAGAGGGCTAAGCGTTTAGAGGAACAAGTTAAAAAAGATTGTAAGTCGAATCATTCAACTATTGGTTCAAAAGGAGGTTGTTAGATTATAATTGTCACCATGTCATTTTTTTAAACACCTAAAATGCCTAAAAAAGAAAAAGTCATAAGAGAAGATGGCATAAAAAATGTAACAACAGAAATGTAATAATAGAATTTAGAAAGTAAAAAACAAATTTAAAAAAAAGGAGAAAATATGATAAAAACATTAATTACGATTCTTGCCGGGATACTAATGGTAAGTGGAGCTTTCGCTGCTCCAAAAATAAGTGAAGTAAAAGAAAATCGAGAGAAAGCTTTAGAGCAATCTAAAGCAGCAACGACAGCGGAACAAAACAAAGAAGCAGAGCAGAAGTTGTACGAGTCTATAGTAGGTAAGGAAAATGCAACACCTGAAAAACTCGAGAAAATGAGATCGGTTTTGCCTGACGGTCAAATGAAGGCAGCTCTAGAGTCCTATGTGGAAGCTGGTAAGTCAAAAGACAGTGCGGCAATTAACGTTTCTGCGCAGGTAAGATATGTAATGAAAAAATATCTTTCTAGAGAAGTTACTGATATTAGCCTTTTAAAAGCATTTTTTGGAGCGGCACAAGTTGCTCTTGATCCTGCGAATAAAGGTGGCTCTGAGATTGTAACAAAAGTTGCCTCACAAATTAGAGATTTTTCGATTTATAAGAAAAATGGAATGAGTGATGAAGATGCGTCGCTGTTAGCGTTTATATCAAAAGTGTCTCCAATAGAAAATGCTACCCAAACTTTTGGATCTATTGATGCTGTTAAGAAGGCCGTTGGTGAGGACGCTTTGAATAAAAAAAGAGCAGAGCATGATGAATGGAAAAAAGATTGTGCGAAGGGAAAAGGGTAAAATTTTACAAAAATTTTGCTATAAGTAAAAGAAAAGGAACCAACTGATTTCAGTTGGTTCCTTTTCTTTATGGTGTATAGACTCATTAAAGCCAAAATGGTGTGCAACATGTTTGCATAATAATCAAAATAAATAAATTCTCAATTTTCAATTCTCAATTTTCACAGACTTAATCTTGATTTCTTCTGCTGGTTTGTCGGCCATGCCGGTTTTTGCTTTTGAGATAGCTTCTACGATTTCGTAGCCTTCAACAACTTCCCCCAAGATAGAGTGGCCCCCATTCAACCATGGAGTTGGTGCCACGGTGATAAAGTATTGAGAGCCGTTGGTATTGGGTCTGCCGATGTTGGCGCTGGACAATAGGCCTTTACGGTCGTGTTTCAAATCGGGATGGTATTCATCATTGACGTTGTAACCAGGACCGCCGGTACCGTTACCTAGGGGGCAACCAAATTGGACCATAAAATTGGGGATAACTCTGTGGAATATGGTGCCATCATAAAATGGGCGAGTGACTTTTTCTCTGGTTTTGGGGTCGACCCATTCTTTTGTACCTGAAGCTAGGCCTACAAAGTGGGCAACCATATTTGGCGCTTTATCTTGAAATAATTTAATTTTGAAATTTCCTGCAGTTGTTTCGAAAGCAGCTATCATTGGACCTCCGTAGGACTTCTTTATTTTGTTTTATGATTAGGAATATTATGATGATGAAAGTGGTTTTTAAACTCACCTTTGTTTTTTGTGGAGTGAAAACTAAAAGCCACCAAGAAAAAAGCTAAAAAATAAATATAAAGAATACTTCTTAATGAAGTTGATTTTTTTGGTTTCATATTGTGAATACATATATAGAGTATTTAGTCAGGTCAAGACTCGCCATGGCTTTTTCCATTTGAGACCGACAAAATTATCGAATTTTGGGATTTGGATCAGGTTATTCCAATCGACTCGTTCTTTCCTTTAAAAGAGCTTTATATTTTTCCTTCATATCTTCCGACAAAAAAGACCTATCAATCATTTCTATCCATGTGGGTAAAAAACTTAAAAGTCTTTTTGTTTCTTTTTCTACTTTTGCTTGTGGCAAAAATAGAGTTTGCTGTGCGAAATAAACAAGAAAATCTGCTTTAGTAAAGTTCTTCTTTTTGTCTGAAATACTTAGGGCCATTTCTTCATCCGAATGTGGATTAGCGATTTTTGAATTAGCAAAATCATACACGGGTGTGAGTTGCACTTTTTTAGCTTTTGTATATAAAGATATATTTTTTAAATGAAAATCTTCATTTCCTAAAAGAAAAGCTAGAATCACTCTTTGAAAAAGTTTAAAATTTTCTATAGTTGGAAAAGTGCAATGTTCCTCTATGGTCTCAACCACCTTTTCAAAACTGACATCATATTTAGTATCTCTGGAAGCGCCTATTAACTGCGAAAAATCTTCCATGGGAATTTTTTCTTTATTTGCACGATCAAATCTTTTGATTACATGGGATAAACTTTCATCCGAGCATTTTACTAATCCATGCCAGGGAATTTGAATTCCTGATATGGCCACCAAATGCATTGTTAAATCTTCATTTTCTGGGATCTGTGGATAATCACGTACTTGTGGTTTAAGTATATAGGTTCCATTACTTTCTACTTCTTTGAAAGCTTGTTCTTTTTCAGATAAAATAACACTGAATTTTGGTTGAACTCCTTGAATAGAAATTTTTTTAATCATTTTACGTGCTATTTCTATTTGCTCTGGCTGGCTATACGGAAATATTTCCAAATGAGTTAGTTTTTTAGAAAGCTTTTTTAACCCCTCAAGAGAATAATTTTTTTCATTTACACTTAAAATAATCCTGACGGTTGATTTTATGATCCTTTAAAAGAGCTTCAAGCTGAAACCCCTCTGGCAAAAGCCCTTCAAAAAATGCTGGAAATGAAGTGAATTGATAATTTCGATGAGATAGTGGTAATGTCAGCGACACTGGAGCTCCCTTATAAGATTCGTCATAATTAAATTCATAACGATTCCTATCGTGCTCAATCAGCTGACCTGCCTTTATACCATTAATAAAAATATGAGCAGTCCTCATTCTGGAGTCTCAAGCTGAATTTTGATGTTGAGCACTCCAAGAACTTTAAGAAAATTATCAAGGTGGACGCTTATGTGGCCATTTTCTAAATTAAAAACAAGAGTCTTTCCAACTCCTGCCAACTCAGCCAATTCAATTTGGCTAATCCCTGCCTTTTTACGAGTGCTTTTTATGATCTCAGGCAAGGATTTACAATCTAGTTTTACTGTCATTACAGTAAAGTATATCATTTTTTACTGCTATTTCAGCAAAAAATGACTTACTTTAAACATTTTTACCGCTATTCCAGTAATTGTACAAAATTCTACTGTAATAGCAGTAAATTATCTAATAAGACACCGATTTTTACCGCAATTGCAGTAAAAGGTATAACCAAACTAGACCTGAATTATAAATTGAAACACAAAAGGAAAACACAACTGCAAGTCTAATCTAAATTCACTGACCATTTGGGTTTGAAGTAGTTGTGATTATCCTGGGTGACCCTTCGTTCTTCGGTGCCCTCAATATTGGAGAAGTAAATTTGATTTTTACCTGTGCGATTGCTGGTGTACACAATGAACCTTCCATCTGGAGAAAAACTGGGGTCCTCATTGTCTGCGGGTTTGCCATTTTTTTTCTTAGCAGACGTAATTCTTTCGATTTTAGTGCCATCGGCATTCATAATAAAAACGTCGAAATTACCCTCTGTTTGCCCTGCGAAAGTGATTTTTTTTCCATCTGGTGACCAGCCTGGAGCCGAATTAAAAACCCCGTCAGAGGTGATTCTTTTCACATTGCTTCCGTCAATATTCATTGTGTAGATCATGGGCTTGCCATGGCGGTCAGAGGAAAAGGCCACTTTTTTTCCGTCGGGACTGACCGCGGGTTCAACATTCATGGCGCTGTTAGGACCATTGGTGATCTTGCCGTCCAAGGTGCCATCATAAGTAATTTTAAAAATATCTGGAGAAAACCCTTGAGAGATCGTTAGATAGATGGATTTCCCATCGGGGCTAAAACTGGCACCAGAGTTAATTCCTTTTCGACTAGAAACAGAAGTTCGGGTGCTATTTGTTAAGTCAAAAAGAAAAAGATCTGCATTTCTGAGTTTGGTACTTCGTCTTTGAACATAGGCTGTGTAAGCCACTTTTTTTCCATCTGGGGACCAGTTTGGCGAGATGGTGATGGAGTTGTGATTTGACAATTTTTCTAGATTTTCCCCGTCCCAGTCCATGAGGTAAACTTCTTTAAACTGTCCACCAGCTCTATCGCTGGTAAAGACCAGTCTAGAGTTAAATGGGCCGGCGGTATCGGTCAAATTTTTTAATACATCATTGGAAAAAGTATGGGCTATTTTTCTAACTGTTGAAAGAGGCCCCTTGTATTTTTTCCCGAAAATGAGTCCTGATTTAGGAACATGATAAAGATAAATTTCGAGTTCAATTTGGTCTGCCGTGACAACATAAGATCCACGGATTAAAAAGTCGGCACCTAGGGAACTCCAACTTGGAAATTTAAATCCATTTGGTTCTGTGGGGAATGGTTTTATGGCTGTTTTTTGAGTGTCTTCAACAAAGGCTGATTGAGAAATAAACTTGAAATATCCAGAGACATCTAAATCATTATTGATGACATTAAAAAGTTCTGCGCCAATGGAAATATTTTTGCTACCTACAGCAGGTGATCCAACATACTGCAAAGGAGGCATTGCCATAAGGCTTTTTTTTGTCTTAGCATCGCCGATCTTGATATAAATTTGATCAGCGAGTGTTCTGAACGAAAAAAGAGTTACTGAAATGAAAAATGTAACAAGAGTCCTTATTAGAAATTTGCAACCTTTACCCATGAATACTCTCCCACCTTGAAATAAATGCATTAAAAACGATCATTCTGGAAATCCAATTAAAATTCCTTTGACCCCAACAAGAGCCACAAATTTTTCTGGAGGCTTAGGGAAAGGAGAAGACTTATGAATCGTCTCGAGAACAAAATCATCATAAGTGGTATTTCCGCTGGTTTTAAAAATCTGATTGTAAATGACAACACCATTTTCATCAATCTTTATTAAAGCTTGTGCCGTTAGATCTTTATTAGAAAGCCATTGAGGTAAGGTCCAATTTTCTTTGATCTTTTTATCAAGCAAGGCGACATAATTTTCATGCTGAAGTTTGTTTAAGCCAGTGAGCTCGGTTCCTGGATTTAAGACACTTCCTTTGTACTGAAATTTTTTTTGAGTTTGATTTGAACCTATTTGTTTTGTCTGTTCCGCTTCTAAATCAGATTTAATTTTATCTAGCGCGGATAACTTTTTTATTTTATTTATCGCCTCAACTTGTTTTTTTTGAATAACCTTAGTGTCTAATTTTCGTTTTTCCTTAGTTAACTTGATGGCCTCTAAGTCCGGCAAAGATTTTTTTTCGGGAAGCCTATCTGTAATTTTTTCCGCTTGCTTTTCTATTTGGTTTTCTGGGATTGTATCAGGGGTTTTTTCAGGCAATTTATCAGGTAATTTATTTGATGTCTCTTTAGGTGTAGGGATTAGTTTTTCTGGTAGCCCTACAATGTCAACGCGAATGGCTGATTCATAGTCAATTTTTTCACCTTCAAAAAAGACATTTTGTAATATAAATATAGAAAATATAAAAAAATGAAAAGCCAAAGAATACCATAAACCATTTTCGTTGGTGGAGATTTTGTATTTTGAGACATCTTTTGAACCTTGTTTAAACTGATTTTCCAAATATAAACCCTATTTTTCTTTTGGCAAGGTGACTAACCCCAGGCTCGTGATTCCAGCTGCTTTTGTTTCTGCCATGACCTCTGCAACAATCCCATAGTCAACTTTCCTATCTGCTTGAATATAAACTTGTTTATTTTTTCTTGTTTTGAAAATGGCCCTTAATTTTTCGTTTAATTGAGTTAAGAAAATAGGATTTTTTGCAATAGTTATCTTCCTATTGGCTTCGATGACAATAAGTAAAGGTTCTTCATTAAGTTCTAAGCCCGTTGCGGAGGTTTTCGGTAGCTCCACTTGGATTCCTTGCTGCATCAGTGGCGTTGTTACCATAAACATGATTAATAAGACCAACATCACATCCACAAGTGGTGTTACATTGATTTCACTGAGAACAGCTTTCGATTTTCCTGAACCAGAACTCATACCCATGATAAGACTCGATCCTATTGATTTAAAAAATTTCGTTTTACAAGGTTTAGAAAATCAGCAGAGAAATTATTCAGTTCTATTTCTTCTTTTCTGATTTTTGAAATAAAATGATTATAAAGAACAACAGCTGGGATGGCTGCGGCCAATCCAACAGCCGTAGCAATCAAGGCTTCAGAAATACCTGGAGCCACTACGGCTAAGCTCGCATTTCCAGTGGCGCCAATTTTGTGAAAGGAGGTCATGATCCCCCAAACGGTGCCAAACAAACCTATAAAGGGTCCCGTGCTTCCTGTTGTGGCTAAAAGAGTCAGTTTAGATTCCATTTTGGCTAACTCATTTTCCATGGCCTTTCTGATGACACGTTCTAAATTATCCATACTTGTTAGCTGAGGTTTGGCCGCTTTGAACACTCGAGCCAAAGGACTTTCATGGAAGGCATCTATTTCACTGTAAAGCTGATCTAAGGAGCTACTTTTCCAAAATTGAACCAAAAAAAGCTCGTTGACAGTGTGAATTCGTCTTAACAATAACCATTTATTAAATGAAATTCCCCAGCAGAGGATACTTAGAAAAACTAAAACGACAAGTGTTAACTGAACAATGGGCGAGGCTTGAAATAGAATATCTAAGGTGCTGGAATTAACGCTAATTTTATCCAAAAGGAGTCCCCCCTGCTTTATAGTTATGCTTAATTATATTCAGGGAATAAAGGGAGTCTATCAAAAAAAGACAATTCAAGATTCTGGACAAAAAAAAAGGTCCGAAGACAACTTTGAAATAAACCTCATTATTTAAGTGGGTGGCCATGGTAACAACTTTAGGCTTCCCAGTACGAGCTGGGCTTGCACACCATTGTCAGGGACAGCCCCCGATTACTTTGCTTGTAAGGTTTATTTTCGATAAGCTTTACGCCGTCGAACCCAAAATCAGTATACCTCAATAAAAAATAATTTTCAATAAGGCAGGACTATATATTAAGAATAATTAACCGAAAGGAGATGTATGAATTTGATTCTAATAGACTATATATTTCCTTTTGTTGTATTTTTCTATGGACTCTTAGTCCTTATTATGCTGGAAGTTCCTGTTCAAAAAATTATGAAACCTTCCCTTCATCGACTTAACTCTCATAAACCCTTAGCATGGATTTGTTTTTTTGTCGGAGGTCTTTGGTCCTTGCAGAACCTACTGTTGTAGACTCAAATAATGGAAAAACAGACCCATTGACATAGAAACCGGGTGATATTAACGTGCTCAAATGACGGAAATACCTTCGGCCCCTTTGCTTCATTCGGTGACAACAAAAATAAGTTTAAAAGATGATATCGATACTCTTAAAAACGAAGTTGAAGTTTATACGGTTGAACAATTAAATCTGCAAATTAAACAATTGTTAGAGGGACAAATTTCCTCAATTTGGATCAAGGGTGAAGTATCCAATTTTAAAGCGCATACATCGGGTCATTTTTATTTTTCTTTGAAGGACAATAAATCACAAATCTCTGCAGTGATGTTTCGAGGTTTTAATTCTAAACTCAAATTTAAAGTCTGCGATGGTTTAGAGGTGATTGTTAAAGGAAGAATTAGCGTTTATGAGCCCAGGGGAAGTTATCAAATTTTGTGTGAGACGATGGAGCCTGTCGGAGCCGGGGCTTTGCAAAGAGCCTTCGAAGAATTAAAAATTAAACTCAAAGCAGAAGGTTTGTTTGAGTCGGCTCGAAAAAGAAAAATACCGCCCCTTCCACAAAAAATCGTTTTGGTCACTTCTCCAACGGGGGCGGCGGTGCAGGACATGCGGCAAATTATTTCACGGAGAGCACCCTACCTTGAAGTTATTTTGATTCCTACCCTAGTTCAGGGTGAGGGGGCCTCAGAACAAATTATTTTAGCTCTCAAAAAGGCTTGGCAGCTCAAAGAAGTGGATGTCATTATTTTGGGCCGAGGCGGGGGATCCATTGAAGACTTGTGGGCTTTTAATAATGAAAATTTAGCTAGGGCTATTGCCGCTTCTCCAGTTCCGGTGATTTCAGCAGTAGGACACGAAATAGACTTTACCATCGCAGACTTTGTAGCTGATTTAAGGGCGCCAACACCTTCTGCTGCGGCAGAGCTAGTGGCTAAGAGCGCAAAGGACTTGACGGATCGTTTGATTAACTTAAACCGTGTGATGAAGATGGTTCTTGAAAGGCAAGTGAAAAAATGGGATCAAAAACTTGAAAATTTAAAACTACGGCTGATAGATCCAAAACAAAAACTTCAAGATTTAATTCTTAAAAACGATGATTTTTTTAATCGGTTGCAAGCAACACTTGAGTTGAAGATCTTGTCCTTTAGGCATAAAAATGAACTTCTTTTTCAAAAATTAAAAAATCCTAAAAATAAAATTGATAGCGCCAAAGAAGAGCTTAATTTTATACAAAAGTCCTTAATTTATCAAATGCAGAACAAGATCGAAAGAATGCAAAAAGACGTTCAAAATAAAATGTTGTTAATGGATTCATTTAGTCCTTTAAAGGTTGTAGACAGAGGATTTGTTATTGTCACTAAGAGCCATAAAATAATTAAGGAAAGCACCCAGTTGGAAGAAAACGATCGAATTGAATTGCGCTTTTCTGATAATCAAGTAGAGCTTACAGTTAAAGATTTAAAATTCAGCAATATAACTTAATAAGATAGCAACATAATTTAACAAAATAATTAGTGGGTAAATTTTAAAAAATTAAAGTTAAAATAAGGACGAAAATGGAATTTGAAAAAAAACTAACCAGATTAGAAACTATAGTTCAAAAGATGGAAAAAGGCGATGCGACCCTGGAAGATTCTTTAAAGCTTTTTGAAGAAGGAGTTAAGCTTTCAAGAGAGTGTCATCAGAAACTCAGTGAGGCTGAATTGAAAATAAAAAAACTTATTAGCTTCGACGACAAAGGCGAGCCAATTACAGAATTCTTTAATGAAGAGTAATATTCAAAATTAAGCTGGGTGGGTCTTTGTTTAGCGAAAAAACCAAAAATAAAATAATAGAATTTGATGAGTTTTCTAAGGGCGCGGTCGATTCCCTTTATCCAAATAAAATTGAAAACAAAAAACTCATTGAGTCTATTCAATATTCATTTTTGGGCGGTGGTAAAAGATTTAGACCCGCCATAACCTTTGTTGTCGCTGACTTATTAAAAGTAGAGACAAAGCAAATTTTGCCATGGTGTCTTTCTTTAGAAATGATACATACCTATTCTTTAATTCATGATGATTTGCCTTGCATGGATGATGATGATTTTCGTCGAGGAAAAGCAACAAATCATAAACTCTATGGTGAAAGCATTGCCCTTTTGGCAGGGGATGCTTTGTTGACAGAAGCTTTTGGAATTTTAGCCCAATTTTATGCCAATGAATCTGGAAATTTAGTTAAGCTTATTAACGAACTTGCTTTCATTTCTGGGCTCAGAGGGATGATCGGTGGTCAGTTTCTAGATATGGAATTAGAGGCAGCCACCATAGACAAAATAAAATTAATGCATCAAATGAAAACGGGGGCATTGATTTCAGGTTGCTTCAGTGGTCCTGGAATCATAAAGGGTTTAGCCCCAGATAAAATAAATAAATTGAAATTTTTAGGACAAGAAGTGGGTTTTCTCTTTCAAGTCAAAGATGATATTTTAGATTACCAAGATAAAAATCAAGATATTAAAAATATCGTTCCTTTTCTGGGGGGAATTGAAAAATCAAAAATATTCATTGAAAGTGAAACGGATAAACTCCTCCAAGAGGTAAGCCATCTTTTGGACACGTTGGGGACAGAACTCACGCCCACAAATGAACTTTCTTTTTTGCTAAAATGGAATCAAAATAGAAATTTATAAAAATGAGTAAATGTAGAGCGGATGTATTACTTTACGAAAAAGAACTAGCTAATTCTAGAACTCATGCCCAAGAACTGATTAAATCTAAAAAAGCTTACTATATGGAAGGTAATAAGAAAGTTTCTATTGATAAGCCAAGCCAAGAACTAGCGAAAGATTTGGAAATTATAATTGAAAATGATGAAACAATTAGTTTTGTTTCAAGAGCCGGTAACAAGCTCTATGAAGCCCTTAACGAACTTAAGGCCGGAGGCTTCATAGACTCAATGAGTTTTAGGGGGCATCATTTTCTAGATATTGGGGTGTCAACTGGTGGATTTTCTGACTGTGTTTTAAAGTTAGGTGCAAGCCAAGTTTTTGGTATCGACGTGGGTCATGGGCAAATTGCAAAAAATTTACTAGTGCGTCCTAATTTTAGGCTTTTCGAGGGCGTCAATGCTCGGTATTTATCTTCATATAAAGAAGTAACAAGTCAATTTCCACCAGAGGGGTTTGATTATATTTTGATGGATGTGTCTTTTATAAGTATAAAACTCATTCTTAATGAATTGTCCTCTTTTCTGAAAAAAAATGGAAGGCTACTTTCGTTAGTGAAACCACAATTTGAATTAGGAGCAGAGAATTTAAATAGATCTGGCATTGTTAAAAATATTGATTTGTATGCAAAGCTTGAAAAAGATATGATGGAGTTTGCAAGAACAGGTCAATGGGAAATCATAAGATATTTTGCCTCTAAAGTGCCTGGTAAAGATGGCAATAAAGAGTTTTTTATTTTTTTAAAAAGAGGAATTTAAAATGAGTTATTTTTATTTGTTGGCTTCCGCACTCATCATTTTGTTCCAACTGGGGTGTCAAAGTTTTCAAAGCAGAAATCCCCCATCTGCTTTGCCTGGAGGAAACAATTTACCTCAAGTCAGGAACGTTGAAACTCCAAGTCCAAAGCTGCTTCCAGACGATAATGCTCCTGGAAGTAATCCTGACGAGCCGGAACTCGCAGAGGGGATGCCCGTAAAACCTAGGCCATTGCCTGATATACCTAAAATTGGCATTATCCTGGGGCCTGGGGGAAGTCGTGTTTATGGTCAGATTGGAGTTCTTCAAGAATTGCAAAAAAATAAAATTCCAATTCAAAGTATTGCAGGAATGGAGATGGGTTCGCTGGTTGCGAGTCTTTACGCTTGGAGAAACTCAGTCAATGATGTTGAATGGCAAATGTTTAAAATTAAGGAAGATGATTTATTCAAAAAAAATCTGATAACTGGAAAAAAAACGACGGATATTAATTCACTGAATCCAATTATTAAAGCGGCCTTTAGTAATATTCGAGCCGAAGATTTTAAAAAACCATTCTCCTGTCCGGCTCTGAATTTACAAAATAATCAAATTTATATTATGAATAAAGGTTTTTTAGATCAACTACTTCCTTTTTGCTTGCCTTTTCCGCCGTTTTTCAAACCCTATCGAAAAAATATTGGTTCAACACGGGACTTAAAGATCGTGGCTGACTATTTGCGTTCTCAAGGGGCAAATTATATTATCTTTGTAAATGTTCTGGGAGGGAATTCTTTCAAAGCACCTATTTACGATGAAAACTCGACAGAAAACCTTCTTTGGGCAGAGCTTTCAAGCCAATTATCCAAACAAACGCGCTATGTGGATTATACTATTACTTTAAATCTTGAAAACAATAGTATAATAGACTTCAGTCAGCGACGCGAAATGATGCAAAAGGGTTCAGATCAATCATATAAGGTGATTCAATCCCTAGCCCAAAAATTAGGTTTATAGAATAAAAAAAGAGGAAACTTATGAGAAAAGCGCTTGAAAACATCCAGATATTTAAAACTCGAAGAGAAAAAGTGATTAAAAAACTTGGAAACAATGCCCTTGTTGTAGCGGCTCATCCAGAGCAAATTCGCAATCATGATGTTGGATATGCCTACAGACAAGATTCCAACTTGTATTACTTAACCGGCTTTGAAGAGCCAGAGTCTGTTTTAATTTTAAGACCAGGATTATTTCCTGAAAGTATTTTGTTTGTGAGGCAAAAAAATATTGAACGAGAGACTTGGGATGGTTTTCGTTTTGGTCCAGAGGCGACACAAGAAGAATTTCAAGTTGATAAATGCTATCCCATTGAAGAATTTGAAAAACAGGCCTTAGAGCTACTTAAAGGGTATGAAGGGGTCTATTACCGCTTACTTAAAAATCCAACATTTGATCAAAGATTTCTTAATATTTTGGAAGAGTTAAGACGGTCTCAAGGTAGAACTGGTTATGGTTTGATGACGATTTTAGATGCTGATGTATTTCTTGGTGAAATGCGGTTACGAAAATCTGAGGAAGAAATTTTAAATCTAAAGAAGGCCTGCGAAATCACAGCCCAAGGTCACGTGCAAGCAATGAAGTATGTAAAACCAGGGGTCACAGAAAGGCAAATTCAAGCAGTCATGACAAGTTATTTTCTTTCTCAAAACTCTCAACGAGAAGGCTACAATTTTATAGTTGCCAGTGGCAATAGCGCAACAACTTTGCATTATAATTTCAATGATCAAGTTTGTAAAAATGGGGATTTGTTATTGATCGACGCGGGAGCTGAGTACAATTATTACACTGGTGATATCACTAGATGCTTTCCCGTAAATGGACAGTTTTCCAAAGCTCAAAGAGAAATCTATCAAGGGGTGTTAGATATTCAGAAAGAAATAATTTCTGGCTTAAAACCAGGAATTTATTTTAAGGATTTGCATGACCAAGGAGCTTCTTTATTAACCGATTTGATGCTTGAGCTGGGTCTGTTGAATGGAAGAAAAGACGATATTTTAGCAGCGAATGCGCATAAAAAATATTACCCCCATGGAATTGGCCATTGGCTAGGCATGGATGTGCATGATGCGGGTCTTTATTTTATTAATGGAGAGCCTCGAACTATCGAGAAAAGCATGTGTTTCACCATTGAGCCAGGCTTGTACATTCCGGCAAAAGACGGCGAGGCGCCAGCTCCGTATCGAGGTATTGGGGTTCGCATCGAGGACAATATTTTAATCACATCCGATAGCTTTGAAAACATGACTTCAAGTGTGCCTAAAGAAATATCAGAAATCGAAAATTTGATGAATATGATGAACTCAACGAAGTCTAATGTCTAGGATTGATAAATAATATTCAAAGAAAGAATAAATTAATAAAATATTCTTCCACGTTGCCAGATTAAATCCTATACTCATATTAAGGATATTCAATGTCCTTAACCAGGAGGTCACGATGGCTGAAGCTAAAAACATGGAGTTACCCTTACTTCCCCTTAGGGATTTGATTATTTTCCCTCATTTGATGATGCCCCTGTTTGTCGGTAGGGAAAAGAGCATCAATGCTCTTGAAGAAGCCATCAGTAAGCAAAGTGATATTATTTTAGCAGCTCAGCGGGATGCTAAAACTAATAATCCAGAGTCAAAGGATATTTATAGTGTTGGGACCATTGGAACGATTATCCAACTGTTAAAATTACCTGATGGAACGGTTAAGGTGTTGGTTGAGGGCAAGCGAAGGGTTAAAATTAAAGATTTCGTTCCCAATGAGAACTTTTTCGTTGTGAAGTATGAAGAGATTCCAGAAGAGGTTGATTCACAAGTAGAGGCTCAGGCTTTGGTAAGATCAGTTAAAGCCACTTTTGAGACTTATGTAAAGCTAAATAAAAGAATTCCGCCAGAAATATTAATGAGAGTGACTTCTATTGAAAACGCAGGTGAACTCGCAGACATTATTGTCGCTCAATTAAATTTAAAACTTGAAGATAAGCAAAAAGTTCTTGAAATTTTTGAACCAGAAAAACGTCTTGAGCATTTGTTAAATATCATGACGGGAGAGATTGAAATTCTTGAGGTCGAGAAAAAAATCAGAACCCGAGTTAAAAAACAAATGGAGCGTTCGCAAAAGGAATATTATCTAAACGAACAAATGCAAGCCATCCAAAAGGAACTTGGAGATAAGGATGATTATCAAGCAGAGCTTCAAGATCTTGAGTTAAAGTGCAAGCAAAAGAAAATGCCTAAAGAGGCTAAAGAAAAAGTCATGAAAGAGGTTAAAAAACTCAAGCTCATGTCACCGATGTCGGCTGAGGCGACGGTAGTTAGAAACTACATTGATTGGGTTTTATCTTTGCCGTGGAATGATTATTCTGAAGAGAGTCACGATATTAAAAAAGCCAAGAAAATTTTAGATGACGACCACTGGGGATTAGAGAAAGTAAAAGAGAGAATTCTAGAATATCTTGCAGTTTTGTCCTTATCTAATAATCTGAAAGGTCCAATCTTATGTCTTGTAGGTCCTCCCGGAGTAGGTAAGACCTCTTTAGCTAGATCCATTGCCACTTCTTTGAACCGTCAGTTTGCAAGAATTTCACTGGGCGGCGTTCGTGATGAAGCGGAAATTCGTGGACACAGAAAAACCTATGTGGGAGCTATGCCGGGTAAAATTTTGCAAGCTCTCAGAAAAGTGGATAAAGGAAATCCTTTAGTATTGCTTGATGAAATTGATAAAATGGCAAATGATTTCAGAGGCGACCCTTCTGCGGCGATGCTTGAGGTTTTGGATCCTGAGCAAAACAACAATTTTCAAGATCACTATTTGGAGTTGGAGTACGATTTGTCTAAGGTGATGTTTATTGCTACAGCAAATTCTCTTCACACAGTACCGCGGCCGCTTCTTGACCGAATGGAAATCATCAGTCTCGAGGGTTATATTGAGCAAGAGAAATTTCATATTGCAAAAAATTATTTAGTGCCTAAGCAAATTGAAAACCATGGATTAAAAGATTACAAAGTGTCTATTCAAGATGCAACGATTAGAAATGTAATCAGATACTATACTCGTGAAGCTGGGGTCAGAAATCTTGAAAGGCAATTGGCAAATGTTTGTCGAAAAGTGGCAAAAGATATCGTTATGGGCGAAGCCATTTCAGATATGAAGCCAGGGACAAAGAAATCGCAACCCATCACATCGAAAAACAAACAAGGTTACGTTGTGACTCCAAAAAAATTAGTAGAACTTTTGGGCGCTCACAAATATAAATTTGGCAAGATTGAAGAACAGAATGAGATTGGCTTAACAAACGGAATGGCTTGGACCGAGGTAGGCGGTGATTTGCTTGCCGTTGAAGTGAGTGTTGTGCCAGGAAAAGGTAAGTTCACGGTGACAGGACAGTTAGGCGATGTCATGAAGGAATCATGTTCAGCAGCCATGAGTTATGTGCGATCACGAGGTCCACTATTCGGCTTTGCTAAGGAATATTTTGCAGATATTGATGTTCATATTCATTTGCCCGAGGGGGCCGTTCCTAAGGATGGACCTTCTGCGGGAATTGCCTTAACAACAAGTATAGTTTCAGCCATTACCAAAATTCCTGTAAAAAGAACAGTGGCCATGACTGGTGAAATTTCTTTGCGTGGAAAAGTAATGCCCATTGGTGGTTTGAAAGAAAAAATTTTGGCAGCTCATCGTGGTGGAATTAAAATGATCATTTGCCCGAAAGAGAATGAAAAAGACTTAAAAGATATTCCAAAAGAAGTTCTGAAAGAGTTAAAAGTCATTTTGGTCGATCATGTTGATCAGGTTTTGATCAACGCACTCGATATTAAATCTCCAAAGGAATTATTTAAACAGCAGAAGGCGACAGAGCTTGGAGTGAGGGCTCAATACACAGGACAATCTCTGCATCATCATTAGGTTCTGAGAACAGGACCTAATGATTTGCGTTAGAAGTAGGCATTAAATAGGTCATAAATATCAGTTACTTAAAATTATTTTTAATAATGATGGTAAATATATGAACAATGATTGACCAAAAGAACAGAATCTGACAAAAATTCATAATAAAATTTATTTTTATTAAAGGAATTTGATGATTCAGACAAGCCTTGATCATTTAACTCTAGAGGGGTTGAGTGATGATAGAGTTTTTGAACTTGGCAAGCTTCACGCTGACCGTGGTGATTTCGAAAGCGCTATAAAATATTTAAATCAGGCATCAGATTTGTATTTTCTGTCAAAAAATTACTCCCAATATTTAAAATGTCAAAATTTACTTCTTCGAATATATGCCGAAAGAGAGCAGGCCGATGAAATAAATTCAACCAAAGAAAAAATTCAGGATTTAGTTTTAAAAGAAGGTTTTGAATTAAATTCCAAAACCTATTACACGCTTTCAACTTGTGCCTGCTATAAGGCTCAGTATGAAAATGCATTAGATTATGCACAAAAATCATTAAAATTAGCCTTAGCTCAAGACAGCAAAGAAGATATTTGTAATAGCATATTCCTGATTGCCTTAATTTATTCTTTTTTGGGAAGATATGCGGATGCCTTAAAAGAAATATATAATTTGCATGTTTTTTTTCAAGTTT
Source organism: Deltaproteobacteria bacterium (assembly GCA_017302835.1). Taxonomy (NCBI): domain Bacteria; kingdom Pseudomonadati; phylum Myxococcota; class Myxococcia; species Deltaproteobacteria bacterium. The sequence continues at coordinate 386,271 of JAFLCC010000001.1, forward strand.
ATGATTTTAAGGAACTTAAAACATCAACTCAATTACTGAATGCGCGTATTTTAAGAGAGTTGGGAAAATACGAAGAGGCTCTTTCGATCACGTGGCAAGCTTATGAGGAAGCCAAAGAGCTAAGAAATAATATTATTAATATTAATTTCTTAGGAATGCTTGGAGTTATTTATTTCGAGTCTGGAGATAAAGAGCTCGCCAGATTGTACCTAAACATGGCAAATAAAATGGTTGATGCAAAAAATCAAGTCAGATTAAGTCATATGATAAAATCATACCTTGATAAGTTTGGCGGTGAGAACAATCAACCCTACGATATTATTTTCGATGAAACAAATCACTCCATTATTGAGAAAAAAATTGGGACTATTGATTTTAAGAATCAATTTATTTTGCTCGATTTATTGAAGTTATTTATTGTAAATCAAGGGACTGTTTATTCTAAAGAATTTCTTGTTGAGAATGTTTGGAAACAACCTTATGATCCCTTAGTTCATGACAATAAAATATATGTTACCATCAAAAGACTAAGAAAATTAATTGAGCCAGATTATGATAAACCAAAATATATTTTTAGAGCCAAGAATGGTTATTACTTTAATAAATCAATTCGTGTACTAATGGAAAAATGAGGTTTTTTTGTGAAAAAAATAATGCCAATACTTTTAAGTTTTATTTTGTGTATCGGACTCTTCAGTAGAGAGTCGTACTCGTTGCCAACTTCAAATAATCTTAAGACCAGTGCTAGGGATTATGTTATTCATGGTGAGGACTTCGTACCTATTCCTTGGGGTTATGAGCTTCCTATTACATGGTATTCGTTAACTGGAACTTGGATGTTAAAACAGTCCAGACAAACGGCATCTAGCTATTTTACTTTTCAAACAATTAATAATAATAAAACAAACAAGATGTTGTACATTCAACAAATTGATCCTAATAGTTGCCAAATATTGGGAACTGGAGTCGCTAGTCAGCTTGATTTAAAGATCATTTATGCCACCCTCAGGAGTGTAGTAAACAATCAAGTTTACCGAATTAATTTTAGGAATTTCGATGCAAACTCATTTAATTCCCTGGTGCTGCCTTCTTTTCAGGGTCATATTATGATGATGTCAATTGCACCTATTAATTCCCATGAGTTTGTTAACTTTTCATTAGATCGGGTAAATATAAGTTCTCAGTTCAATATTAAATGCAGAGAAAGATTAGTTCGATAATTTTTAAATAGACAAAGTGGAAGATAATTGTTATTCAATCTCCACTTTAGTTCTTTACCACAGGGAGTTAGCTCAGTTGGTAGAGCGCCACCCTTACAAGGTGGATGTCGCAGGTTCGAATCCTGTACTCCCTACCATTAACCACCAGATTCCACGGTGGTTTTTTGTTTGTGTGATACGCAAATGGTAGAATCCCGCGCAAAATTGGTAGAAAGGTAGAAATGAATAAAGTCATTCCTTTGACCAAAAATCATAAAGACTATGAAGATGTTCCGGAGATGGCGTCCCGTTTCTGGTAGAAACTTTTTAGAAATACTCCAGAATGATTTTTTATTTTTATTTTCTAAGCTGCATACAAGTCAAGTTCTAGTTGTTGAATCATGTCTACTTTTTCAAGTTTAA